>DQGF01000197.1:7106-8150 GCA_003525045.1 Pseudomonas sp.
GGCTGCGCGAGTTGCTCAAGCGCCGCAAGAAGCTGGTCGCGGACCTGATCGCCGAGAAGCCGGACGTGTTCATCGGCATCGATGCCCCGGACTTCAACCTTAATATCGAACTCAAGTTGCGTCAGGCCGGGATCAAGACCGTGCATTACGTCAGCCCGTCGGTCTGGGCCTGGCGGCAGAAGCGGGTGCTGAAGATTCGCGAAGGTTGCGACCTGATGCTGACGCTGTTCCCGTTCGAGGCGAAATTCTATGAAGAGAAGGGCGTGCCGGTGCGGTTTGTCGGGCACTCCCTGGCCGATGCAATCCCGCTTGAAGCAGATCGCGCCGCCGCGCGTGCCGAACTCGGCTTGCCGGACGGGCCGCTGGTTGCGCTGATGCCTGGCAGTCGCGGTGGCGAGGTTGGCCGTCTGGGTGCGTTGTTCCTCGATACCGCCCAGCGTCTGCGGGCCCTGCGCCCTGGCGTGCGTTTCGTGCTGCCTTGTGCCGGTCCCGAGCGCCGCAAGCAGCTTGAAGAGTTACTGGCGGGTCGCGATCTGCCGCTGACCTTGCTCGACGGCAAATCCCATCTGGCCCTGGCGGCCTGCGACGCCGTGCTGATTGCCTCCGGAACGGCGACGCTTGAAGCGTTGTTGTACAAGCGGCCGATGGTGGTTGCTTATCGCTTGGCGCCACTGACGTTCTGGATTCTCAAGCGCATGGTGAAAAGCCCGTACGTCTCCTTGCCGAACCTGCTGGCCCAGCGATTGCTGGTGCCTGAGTTGCTGCAAGACGATGCGACGGTCGAAGCATTGGCCCAGACCTTGTCACCGCTGATCGAGGGTGGTGAAGAGCAGACCCGCGGCTTTGATGAAATTCACCGGACCCTTCGTCTGGATGCCTCCAACCAGGCTGCGGACGCAGTGCTGAACCTGATCGGTCAAGTACAATGAAAAAAACAAGCATGCAGATGGGGCTGGATTTCACCTTGGTCGCTGAAGTCGAAGAATTGGTTGCCGGTGTCGATGAGGTCGGTCGCGGTCCACTCTGTGGCGCCGTGGTGACAGC
>DQGF01000197.1:8436-10275 GCA_003525045.1 Pseudomonas sp.
CTGTGGCGCCGTGGTGACAGCTGCCGTCATCCTCGATCCGAGCCGTCCGATTCTCGGTTTGAATGACTCGAAGAAGCTGACCGAAGCCCGACGCGAAAAGCTCTATGACGAAATCTGCGAAAAGGCCCTGAGCTGGTGCATCGCTCGCGCCGAAGTCGAAGAAATCGACCAGTTGAACATCCTTCACGCCACCATGCTGGCCATGCAGCGCGCCGTCGAGGGCCTGCACATCACGCCAAAACTGGCGATGATCGACGGCAACCGTTGCCCGAAACTGTCGATGCGCGCCGAAGCGGTGATACAGGGTGACGGCCTGGTACCGGCCATCGCCGCGGCATCGATCCTGGCCAAAGTCAGTCGCGACCGTGAAATGGCTGCTTTCGAATTGGTTTACCCCGGTTATGGCATTGGCGGCCACAAAGGCTACCCGACGCCGGTTCATCTGGAAGCGCTGGCCCGCCTGGGTCCGACGCCGATTCACCGGCGCTCTTTCGCCCCGGTACGCCTGGCTTACGAGGCGCGGGAAAACCTGATCCTGAGTTAGTCGCAGGCTGATGTTTTCGCCAAGGCCCGGTACAATCCGGGCCTTGTTGTTTTCATGTTTACAGACAGGATCACTATGCCGGCTTCATTCGTTCACCTACGCCTGCACACTGAATATTCCCTGGTCGACGGTCTGGTGCGGATAAAGCCGCTGGTCAAGACCCTGGTCGGCATGAACATGCCTGCCGTAGCGGTCACCGACCAGAACAACATGTGTTCCCTGGTCAAATTCTATAAAGCGGCCATGGGCGCGGGGATCAAGCCGATCTGCGGCGCCGACCTGTGGCTGTCGAACAAGGATCCGGATAACGCCCTGAGCCGGATCAGCCTGTTGGCCATGAACGCCGTCGGCTATCGCAACCTGACCGAACTGATCTCCCGCGGCTTCATCGACGGCCAGCGCAATGGCTCGGTGATCATCGAGCGCGAGTGGGTGGCCGAAGCCAGCGAAGGCTTGATCATGCTGTCGGCGGCGAAAGAAGGTGAGATCGGCTTGGCCATGCTCAGCGGAAATCCGGCTGAAGCGGAAAACCTGGCGCGCGAGTGGATGGCGGTGTTCCCGGATCGCTTCTACCTGGAAATCCAGCGCACCAATCGCCCCAACGATGAAGAGCAATTGCACGGCGCCGTAGCCCTGGCAGAGAAAATTGGTGCACCACTGGTGGCGACCAACGACGTGCGCTTCATCAAGCAGGAAGACTTTGCGGCTCACGAAACCCGTGTCTGCATCGGTGAAGGCCGCGCCCTCGACGATCCGCGGCGTTCGAAGAATTACAGCGATCAGCAATACCTCAAAAGTGCCGAGGAAATGGCCGAGCTGTTCAGCGACATTCCCGAAGCGCTGGAAAACACCGTCGAGATCGCCCGGCGCTGCAACATCGAAGTGAAGCTGGGCACGCACTTTCTGCCCAACTTCCCGGTTCCCGATGGCATGACCATCGATGAGTATTTCCGCAAGGTGTCCTTTGACGGTCTGGAAGAGCGCTTGAGCGTTCTGCTACCCAGGGACACCACCGAAGACTACGAAGCCAAGCGTCAGGTCTATGTCGACCGGCTGAATTTCGAGCTGGATATCATCATCCAGATGGGCTTTCCCGGTTACTTCCTGATCGTGATGGACTTTATCCAGTGGGCCAAGAGCAACGGCGTGCCGGTAGGTCCGGGCCGGGGGTCGGGTGCCGGGTCGCTGGTGGCCTATGTGCAAAAGATCACCGATCTCGACCCGCTGGAATATGACCTGCTGTTCGAGCGGTTCCTTAACCCGGAACGGGTTTCCATGCCCGACTTCGACGTCGA
>DQGF01000016.1:0-2025 GCA_003525045.1 Pseudomonas sp.
GATCGGTTCGGGTTATCGCGAGGGACGGCGAGAATCGTTCAGCGCCCGTTCAGCGGCGGACCGGACGCTTCTGCAGTTTGCGCTGCAGCGTGCGACGGTGCATGCCCAGGGCGCGGGCCGTGGCAGAGATATTGCCTTCGTGTTCGGTCAGCACGCGCTGGATGTGTTCCCACTGCAGGCGGTCCACGGACATCGGATTTTCCGGCACCAGGGTGTCGAGGTCGGCGTGCTCGGACAGCAAAGCCGCCAGCACGTCATCGGCGTCCGCCGGTTTGCACAGGTAATTGCAGGCGCCGCGCTTGATCGCCTCGACCGCGGTGGCAATGCTCGAGTAACCGGTGAGGATCACCACGCGCATTTCCGGGTCCAGCTCCAACAGCTTGGGCAACAGCACCAGGCCGGAATCGCCATCCATTTTCAGGTCCAGCGCGGCATAATCCGGCAGATCGGCCTGGGCGATGATCAGGCCTTCTTCGGCGGAACCGGCGGTGCTGACGCGAAAGCCGCGACGGGACATGGCGCGGGCCATGACGCGGGTGAATGTTGCGTCGTCGTCTACCAGCAACAAATGCGGCAGTTCTTCGCCTTCGCCTTCGACTTGGATATCGTCACTCATGTTCGTCTCCTCGGGCGACACGGGGCAGGCGCAGCTCGGTGAGCGTGCCGCCTTCCTCATGACTGTAGAGTTTCACTGAGCCGCCGGCGCGTGTCACGCTGGCCTTGCTCAAAAACAGGCCCAGGCCGAAACCTTTGCCCTTGGTGGTAAAAAACGGCTTGCCGATCTGCTCGGCGATGGCCAGTGGCACACCGGCACCGTGGTCGCGGATGCTGATGGTCAAGTCCTCGGCATTCCAGTCCAGCGTCACTTGCAGCCCTTCGGGGCACGCATCGGCGGCGTTGTTGAGCAAATTCAGCAGCGCCTGGGTCAGGTCCGGCGGCGGCGCCATGCGGGGCACGGTGCCTTGGCCGAGGCGCTGGAAGCGATAACTGGCTTCGGGGCGCATCAGGTGCCAGCGGTTCAGGGCTTCGTCGAGCCAGTCGGTGACGTCCTGCATCTCCACCGCCAAACGGCGATTGGCTTCCGCCGCCCGAACAAGCTGCTGCAAGGTCTCTTTGCAGAGCTTGACCTGATCCTGCAGCACACTCAGATCGTCCTGCAACATCGGATCGTGATGGTCCTGACGCATTTCTTTGATCAATACGCTCATGGTCGCCAATGGCGTGCCCAATTCATGGGCGGCGCCGGCCGCCTGGGTCGCGACGGCCAGCAGCTGCTGATCGCGCAGGCCCTCTTCGCGACGGATGGCACGCAGCTCTTCCTGACGCCGCAACTCTTCGGCCATGCGCGCGGCAAAAAACGTGATGACCGCCGCGGCCAGGGCGAAACTGAGCCACATCCCATACACCTGCAGGTTTTCCCGAGCGATCGGGAAGGTCTGCAGCGGGTAGAAACGCGCCAGCAACAGGGTGTACATCGTCAACGCGATACCGGACAGAATCACCGAATAGCGCCACGGCAAGGTCACGGCGGCGATGGTCAGCGGCACCAGGTAATAAGAGACGAAAGGATTGGTCGAGCCGCCGGAGAAATACAGCAAGGCGCTGTGGATAAACAGGTCACAAGCCAGTTGCACGGCGTATTCAAGCTCGGTGACCGGCCACGTGGTGCGCAGGCGAATCGCCGTGAACGCACACAGCAGCATTGAACAACCGAGGGTCGCGGCCAGTTGAAACCAGGGCAGCGGCAGCAGCTCGAGCCAATAAGCCAAGCCCACGGAACCGGCCTGGGCGGCCAGCACCAAAGTGCGGATGAACGTCAGCCGCCAGAGATTCTGGCGAGTCGCGGAAGTGAGTTGAACGGCGGCGAGCATGAGCTCTCCTGATGAGCGCTCCAGGCGGATCGCAGGGAGTATAACCAAGCACGGAGGCTGGCAGGCGAAAGTGCGGCAAATGGACACATAGAGGCAGCGGCAGGTTTCAAGCTGCAAGCTGCAAGTTAAAAGCTTGTGGCTTGCAGCTTGAAAC
>DQGF01000016.1:2288-2424 GCA_003525045.1 Pseudomonas sp.
CGGCCACAGGCCAGACCCGGATCATCTGTATAGAAGTTGTAACTGTGCGAACCGGATCATAAAAGCTAGAGTCTGATGGTTTCACGCAGGCTCGGACCTTAACCCCTGCGCATCGCCCAAGGAGTTTTCATGCACA
>DQGF01000016.1:2750-2956 GCA_003525045.1 Pseudomonas sp.
TTCCGCCGCAGCGCCGCCCTTCTTGCCCTTAGCATTGGCACCGTCGCCAGCCTCCCGGCCCTGGCCGCCGACGAGCTTCATTACAACCAGATCGCCCTGCGCGCCGAAGTCAGTCAGGAAGTGGCCCGCGACCTGATGATCGTGACCCTCTACACCGAAGAACAAAACAGCGACCCGGCCAAACTCGCCGCCGACGTCAGCACCAC
>DQGF01000016.1:3236-3839 GCA_003525045.1 Pseudomonas sp.
CTCGCCGCCGACGTCAGCACCACCATGAACAAGGCGCTGGCCCAGGCCAAGCAGGTCAAGGACATCACCCTGCGCCAGGGCAGCCGCAACAGCTACCCGATCTACGACACCAAGGGCCAGAAAATCACCGGCTGGCGTGAACGCGCCGAACTGCGCCTGGAAAGCTCGGACTTCGCCGCCCTGTCGAAACTGACCGGCGAACTGCTCACCGACCTGAAAATGGGCGGCATGGACTTCGCCATCGCCACGCCAACCCGCAAAGCCAGCGAAGACGCCCTGCTCAAAGACGCCGTCACCGCCTTCAAGGCCCGCGCTCAGCTGGCTACCGACGCTCTCGGCGGCAAGGGTTACAAAATCGTTAACCTGAACTTGAACAGCAACGGTTATCCACAGCCATACATGCGTGGGCCGATGATGATGAAAGCCGCGAGCATGGACAGCGCGCCGGTGACACCAGAAGTTGAAGCGGGCACCAGCCAGGTCAGCATGACGGCGGATGGGTCGATTGAAGTGTTGATGCCTTGACGCGCTAACCCGTACAAAAAATGGCGATCACCGGAGTGATCGCCATTTTTTATTGCCCGGCCGAATGCTACTAGTGCC
>DQGF01000472.1:0-8210 GCA_003525045.1 Pseudomonas sp.
TTGGGGCCGCTGCGCGACCCAGCGGGAGCAAGCTCCCTCGCCACAGACAAGCTCTCTCCACAGGTTTTTTGCTAGCCGCCGGTTGCTTACCGGTGGATCAATTTCGCCAATCCTTCATCCGCCAGCTTGCGGGTCAACTGCGCCGTGGTCAGTTCAACTCCCAAGGTAAACGCCTGCCCGGCCCACAGGTTGCTGAAGTCCGCTTCGCCCTTGGTCCGCAAGGGCATCAGCGCTCCACCCGCCAGCGGGAAGGCCGGCGCTTTATCGCTCATCGGTCCGAGTTCGCGCATCACCCGGTTGAGAATGCCCCTTGCCGGGCGTCCGGTGAAAATGTTGGTGACGGCGGTCTCGCTCTCCCTGGCCGTGCGCAGGGCCTTGTGGTGCGAAGCACTGACCTTGGCCTCTGGCGTGAACAAATACGCCGTGCCCACTTGCACCGCCGACGCCCCCAGTACAAACGCCGCTGCGACGCCTCGCGCATCGGTTATGCCGCCAGCGGCGATGACCGGCACTTGCACTGCGTCGACGATCTGCGGCACCAGGGCGAAGAGGCCGACCTGGGTGTTCAGGTCGTCGCTGAGGAACATCCCGCGATGCCCGCCTGCTTCGTAACCCATGGCGATGATCGCATCGCAGCCATGCTGCTCAAGCCAGATGGCTTCTTCGACGGTGGTGGCCGACGACAGCACTTTGGCCCCGGTCGCTTTCACCCGATCCAGCAAGGATTGTTCTGGCAGGCCGAAGTGAAAACTCACCACTTCGGGACGTAACGCTTCGACTACTTCGCAGGCCGCGTTATCGAACGGTGCGCGGTTGGACACTGGCGTCGGCGCGTCGAAGTCGACACCCAGCTCGCGGTAGTAAGGCTGCAGCAGATTTTTCCAGTTCCAGGCGCGTTGCTCGTCGGCCGCCGGAGGTTGATGGCAGAAGAAGTTGACGTTGATCGGTCGCTGGCTGTGCTGGCGAATGTTCTTCAGTTCTTCGCGCAACTGCTCGGTGCTCAGCATGGCCGCGGGCATCGAGCCCAGGCCACCGGCGTTGCTCGCCGCAATCACCATGGCCGAGGTCGTGGCGCCGGCCATGGGCGCCTGGATGATCGGCAATTCGATCCCGAGCAGATCAAGAATGCGGGTATCTGGCCATTGGCTCATTGCATGATTCTCCGACGTGAATACAGGGCAGGGACGGTAGAACCGGTTTTGTATCAGCAATGACCGGGGCAAGACCAGTCGAGTTTTTTGATCAGGTGCGCGCACTCGGCGCGGCAGCGTAGCGTCGAGGTTTGTTTCGCCATGCCGTTGGGAAGATTGCCGAAGTCTTTCGGCCAATTGCAGGCGATGGCACGCCCGGGTTGGCTTAAAGTCGAGTACGACGCTAGGGTGCTTTATGGTATTTCAACGCCACGACAACTGATTGATCCCATGAGGAGACAGCCATGTTCCAAGGCATTTTGATCGACAAGGACGACAGCGGTTACCGGGCCACACTGCAAGAGATCGAAGACGATCAACTGCCCGAGGGCGATGTGACGGTACGGGTGACGTACAGCACCCTGAACTTCAAGGATGGCCTGGCGATCACCGGCAGCAGCCCGGTGGTGCGAAAATTCCCGATGGTGCCGGGGATCGATCTGGCAGGGACTGTCGAAGTCAGCGAGCATCCGGACTACAAGGTCGGTGACCAGGTCCTGCTCAATGGCTGGGGCGTGGGTGAAGGGCATTGGGGCGGGTTGGCGCAGAAGGCGCGCCTGAAGGGCGACTGGCTGATTCCGTTGCCCCGGGAATTCACCGCCGCCCAGGCGATGGCCATTGGCACGGCGGGTTATACGGCGATGCTGAGTATTCTGGCGCTGGAACATAACGGCGTGACGCCGGAGCAGGGCGAAGTGTTGGTCACCGGGGCGAACGGTGGCGTCGGCAGCTTTGCGATCGCCCTGTTGAGCAAGCTCGGTTATCGAGTGGTCGCGTCCACGGGCCGCACCTCGGAGCACGACTACCTCAAGCAACTGGGTGCCAGTGAAATCATCGACCGTGCGACGCTGTCCGAACCGGGCAAGCCTTTGGCCAAAGAGCGTTGGGCGGCGGTCATCGATTCGGTCGGCAGCCATACTCTGGCCAATGCCTGTGCGAGTACGAAATCCAACGGCACCGTGGCCGCCTGCGGTCTGGCGCAGGGCATGGACTTTCCAGCCTCCGTCGCACCGTTCATTTTGCGTGGCGTGACCCTGGCGGGG
Source organism: Pseudomonas sp. (assembly GCA_003525045.1). Lineage (GTDB taxonomy): Bacteria > Pseudomonadota > Gammaproteobacteria > Pseudomonadales > Pseudomonadaceae > Aquipseudomonas. The sequence continues at coordinate 2,234 of DQGF01000472.1, forward strand.
ATCAACAGCGTGACCCAGCCCAAAGCCAAGCGCGTACTGGCCTGGAACCGCCTGGCCAAGGACCTGGACTTCGCTTTGCTGCCGCTGATCAGCCACGAGATCGGCTTGAGTGAAGCCATTGATGCCGCGCCGCGCTTGCTCGCCGGACAATTGCGTGGGCGGGTGGTGGTGGATGTGAATCGCTGACCCCTGTATGAGGGGCCGCAGGCTGCGATCTGTTGATCTACTGACTTTCACGATCCAATAACTGCCGCTTGCGCTCCACCCCCCAGCGATACCCCGACAAATTGCCATCGCTGCGCACCACGCGGTGGCAAGGTATCGCCACCGCCAGGCTGTTCGCGCCACAGGCTTGAGCCACGGCGCGCACGGCTTTCGGCGCACCGATGCGCTGGGCGATATCGGCGTAGCTGGCGGTGCTGCCGGGCGGAATCTCCCGCAGCGCTTGCCAGACCCGCTCTTGAAAAGCTGTCCCGCGAACATCCAGTGGCAAGTCCAGGCCGATGGCCGGGGCTTCGATAAAACCGACGACCTTGGCGATCAGCTGCTCGAACTGCTGATCGGCACCTATCAGGTTTGCCCGCCGAAACTTGTCCTGCAGGTCGCAGACCAGTTGGTGCGGATCATCGCCGAGCAGGATCGCGCACACCCCGCGTGCACTTTGCGCCACCAGGATTGCGCCCAGGGAGCATTGGCCGACGGCAAAACGAATGTCGTTGTTCTGACCGGCTGCGCGGTAATCGCCGGGCTTCATGCCCAGCACTTGATCCGCCGCCTCGTAAAAACGACTGTTGGAGTTGAAGCCGGCGTCATACAACGCGTCGGTCACTGAACCGCCGTCGGTCAAACGCTCACGGACCTTGCGTGAACGATGGGCCGTGGCATAGCCCTTGGGTGTCAGCCCGGTCACGGTCTTGAACACCCGATGGAAGTGATAGCTGCTGAGGCCCGCAGCCAGGGCCAGTTCACTTAGCGCGGGCAGGCTTTCGGCGGTTTCGATCTGGCGGCAAGCGGCGGCCACGGTCGCCGCATGTTGCGCGGCGATATCGCTCTGATCCTTGGCCGCCCGTTTGCTCGGACGATAACCCGCCGCCTCGGCTTGTTCGGCGGTGTCGAAGAATTCGACATTCTGCGGTTTCGGCAAACGCGCCAGGCTGCTGGGGCGGCAATACACACCGGTGGTCTTCACGGCATAGACAAACTGTCCGTCGGCGCGTGGATCACGCGCGACCACGGCGGCCCAGCGTGGGTCGTGCTCAGTAGTGATTTTTGGCGAGTGGCGTGTCATGGCGTCATGTCCGTTGGCCCGTTTGTTCCAGATTAACCAGCTGGCGGGGCTGCTGCACTCCGGGTCTTGCGGTCGAATTCGGGATCGTCATTCAGCGGTGCGAAAGGTGAAGTTGATCCGTTGTTCGCCCAGACGCGGATGCTGGCCGTCCTTGATCGGCAACACCCCGTGATAACGCAAGCGATCGACGCCACCCCAGACCACGATGTCACCGTGCAGCAGCGACACTCGCTGGCATTTGTCACTGCGCTCGAAGCCGCCGAACAGGAACATCGCCGGTAACCCCAGGGACACTGAAACGATGGGCGCTGCAAAGCAGGCTTCGTCCTTGTCCTGGTGCAATGACATCTTCGCTCCGGGGACATAGCGGTTGATCAGGCAGGCATCAGGCACGAAATCGGCAAACCCGGCTTCACGCGCCGCCGCTTGGGCCAGTTCGAAAAATACCTCGGGCATCGGTGGCCAGGGTTGACCGGTCCGCGGGTCATGGCGGGTGTAGCGGTACCCGCTGCGGTCGGTGGTCCAGCCCCATGTGCCACAACTGCTCATGGCTGCCGACATGGTGAAGCCGCCCGGCGTGACCATCTGCCGCAACGGCGCAGCGGCCAGTACTTTTTCCAGTGCGGGCAGCAAGCGATCCAGCCAGGGCAGGGCGAAGCCCCTCAGGACGAAGGACTGTTCGCCAATCTGTTCGCGTCGGGGCTGTTGCTCGGGTTCAGCGTCGGCAAACAAGTCAAAAGTGGTCGGGGACATGGGCTCATCACGCATCGTGAAAGATGATTCCAAGGGTATGCCGTTTTCCGCTGTGCAGGCGACTCGCGCCGTGGTCCTGCGGCCCGTATTGCAGCAACAACGGCGTCGGGCGTTGCTGGTTCTGACTCCTTAACCCGGGGTTGAGGTGGCCAGTCTATGGAGCGCTGCCTGTGCGAACACTCCGGCGCTTGCGGTCGAATGCCAGGTGCACGCTCCGGGTCCCGTTACAGCGCTTTGCTGACGCTGATTTCGCTGATGACGTCTTCACCTTGGCCATGAATGGCATCCAGCGCAACCTTGGCTTCTTCTTCAGTGCCGTTTTCGAGCTGGGCAAATTCGAAGCGGCGCTCGCCGTTGAGTTTGTATTTGATGACGTACTTGGTCGTTTGAGCCACGGTCATACCTGCTTGTCTGCGTGTGGGCGCGTTACTCAGCTCAGTTTCGAGCTGGAACGGCGGATGATCTTGATCGAGTGAGTCAGGGTCGGTGTGCGGGTCACGCTGATCGGCCGACGGTTGACCGTGTCGATGGTGATGTTCCAGAAGCCGGTGCTCGGTGCAGTAATACGCGCCGGGAAGGTGTCGAACGCACCGCCATGGTAAGTGTGACGGCCGCCATTCTTGAAGCTGCGGAAATTGGCGTCGTTCATCAAGCGGATGTTGCAGGTTTGCGAGCATTGAATGACGACGATGTCGTCTTCGTTGAGGTGCTCGCGCTGGTGGATAAATTTCATGGGCGCCTCCAGAAGGGCTTTTTCTACAAAATCAAAACGATAGCATGGGCGATTAGCGCAGTTTATCAGCCCGAACAGGTTATTATCCGGTCATCGAAGTGCGCTTTGACAATTTAAAACAGTTATTCGCGATTCCATGCGCGATAAACGCAACGAGCCTCGGAGAAAAACGGCTTTTATGCTGTCGGAGGCTCTTTATCGGAGATTTTGTATGAAATGGGGTATATGGATCCTGCCGTTGGTATTGGCGATGAATGGTTGTGCGAGTGTCTCGGAAATCAATCAGACGCTGCCTACCATGAATGTGATTTCCGGCAAGAAGCCCCATGAGTACGCGCAATGCCTGACCGAAAAGCTGGCCAGCAGCCGTGGCGCATTGCAAGTCGAACCGCACAAGGATGGCGTGCGGGTGATCGTGCCGCAGAAGTTCTCCTCGGGCCCAGCCGCGGTATTCGATATCGAAGACCGTTCCACTGGCAGCAGCATCAAGCTGCACGAGCGCATCTCCAACGTGCCGTTGCGCCCCCAGGATGTACGCAATGCCGCTACGGCGTGCATTTCCGGCTGATAGGCGGGAGCGAGCCTGCTCCGGGCGGCGTTCCGCCGATGGACTCAAGTGCGCCGCGTTCATGTAGGAGCGAGCTTGCTCACGAAAAGCCGGAGAGCGCCGCGTGCATTCAGGCAGCCAGCGTTATCGTTAACGACCATCGTCGGAACGCCGCGCGGAGCAAGCTCGCTCCTACAGTCACTGTCTTTTCTGGAGTCGAGCATGAAGCGAGAGCAGGTACAGTCGTGCCATGCAGAGGGTCATATCTCTGCCACCCACGTGATTCAGAACCCGGCGAACCCGGGGGAATGGATCGTGTTTTTCAAGAAGAGCGCCGGGCGCAGCTATTTCCTGGTGGATGACAACGATGAAGTCGAATCCTTCAGCGGTCTCGATGACTTGATCGAGACCGTGCGCGGCCTGGGGATCAAGTTCGCCGAGATTCACATGTAGGGCAGGGCGCCTTACTTGCAAATCACCACTACGCTGCGGTTCTTGTAATTGCCGACATCCACGCCCAGAGTCTTGTCGCTTTCCCGGGTCGACGGTGTTCCGTCCGTCCCGACGATGCGGTAGCCGGTGCCCGCGCAAGAAGCATCAGCCTTTTCGTAGCAGGTAGCCCAGGAATTGGCTTCCCCGGAACAGTCGATGGTCAGGCCTTGTTCTCCGTTGTTCAGGTAAGTCGTTTCCGACGTGGCGCAACCGGTAAGGGCCAGGAGCGCAAGCATTGGCAAAAATCTATTCATGTGTTGGGGTCGTCGTCAGAATGATGGGGCTAAGCCTGTGACAGCGCTGGTTGCAAAAGGTTATAGCGATTGGCCACTTCGATGCAGGCAATCAGAAAAAAGCCCTGCGAAAAGCAGGGCTATGGTGCGACAGGGCTGATCAGCTCTTGTCCTTGCCGCGGCGCTTCGGGGCGGCTGGCTGATCTTGCAACACCGATGCCACTTCGATCGCCAACGCTTCGCTGGGAAACGGTCCGGCGATATTCTCGCCGCCGACGCTGTCTACCCACCACTGGCCGTCTTTCGCCTGGTTGATCAGGTACCCGTTGACGCTTTTTGCTTCCGACATCTATCTGCCTCGTTGGCTGGTTCAATCGCGCAATGATAGCGCCAAAAGCACCCCACGGGTGCCGATGGGCGTATGGTGGTGCGATTGCCTGTGCGATTGATGGCCGTGCAGATCTGCCAGTCTCTGCTATTTATAGAGGGCAGCGGAAGATCTGCAGAACATTCGGAACTATCCGCGAGAATAATTCTCTATGATGGCATCGTTTAGCCAGTGCGGGGCATTGTAAGGTGCCCGTCGCCTGATTAGACTGCGCCGAAACTCGAACACACAGCCCTTTCAAGGACTTATATGATCAAGAAATGCTTGTTCCCAGCAGCCGGTTACGGCACTCGCTTCCTCCCAGCGACCAAAGCCATGCCCAAGGAAATGCTGCCGGTGGTAAACAAGCCACTGATCCAGTACGGCGTCGAAGAAGCACTGGACGCCGGGTTGACCGAAATCTCCATCGTCACCGGCCGCGGTAAACGCGCCCTGGAAGACCACTTCGACATCAGCTACGAGCTGGAAAACCAGATCAAGGGCACCGACAAGGAAAAATACCTGGTCGGCATCCGCAAGCTGCTCGACAACTGCTCGTTCTCCTACACTCGCCAAACCGAAATGAAAGGCCTGGGCCACGCGATCCTGACCGGCCGTCCGCTGATCGGCGACGAACCGTTCGCGGTGGTCCTGGCGGATGACTTGTGCGTCAACCTCGAAGGCGACGGCGTCCTGACCCAGATGGTCAAGCTGTACGAGCAGTATCGCTGCACCATCGTTGCGATCCAGGAAGTGGATCCGCAGGAAACCAACAAGTACGGCGTGATCTCCGGCGAGCTGATCGCTGATGATTTGTACCGCGTTCGCAACATGGTCGAAAAACCAGCCCCGGAAGACGCACCGTCGAACCTGGCGATCATCGGTCGTTACATCCTGACGCCGGATATTTTCGAGCTGATCAAACAAACTGACCCAGGCAAAGGCGGCGAGATCCAAATCACCGACGCCCTGATGAAGCAGGCGAAAAACGGTTGCGTGATTGCCTACAAGTTCAAGGGCAAGCGTTTTGACTGCGGTGGCGCTGAAGGCTACATCGAGGCCACTAACTTCTGCTTCGAGAACTTCTACAAGACTGGCAAGGCCTACTGATAGCGCCTGGCTTGCTTGTGCTGAAGAGCCACCTTTGCAGATAGTGTAAAAACCTCTGCACGGCGATTCAAGAAAATGCTCCGTATCGAAAGATACGGAGCATTTTTCGTTATGGCCTTTATCTAAAGACGGTCAAGCAGCCAGGCCAGCCTGTTTCCGGTCTCGTTCGACATGTTGATCTCCAAGGAGCATCTCGTTCGTGTGATTGATCAACCGGCCACACAACAGACTTCTACTGTCCGAAAAAGACTCTGTTGTAGGAAATGGATTGTTTATTTCAGCGAAATTTCCTATTCCTCCTGATGACCCTGCAATTGGGGCCGCGCCGCTGTTAGCGTCCGCCGTATCATTTACGCCGCCCCGATATTTGCTCGGCTTATGCGCTTGCCGAGGAAAGAGGGGCCAAGCAACCCAAAGCCCCAACGACGTCGTGTATGCCGATGGCAGTACGGCG
>DQGF01000472.1:8525-12742 GCA_003525045.1 Pseudomonas sp.
GATAATGACAGGCGTCTACTCATGGCATTAACAAGCGATGCGACACACCGCCAAACAAGATCAAGACGTTGGTTAGGTCTAAGCGTGCTGATGCTCCCCGTATTGCTGGTGACAGTAGACAACACAGTGCTTGGATTCGCGTTACCAAAAATTGCTGAAGCCTTGCACCCAAGCGCTAGCCAGCAGTTGTGGATGATCGACGCTTATTCGCTGGTATTGGCGGGTTTGCTGGTGTCGATGGGTAGTTTGGGCGATCGAATCGGACATCGTAAGTTGTTGCTGACCGGGTCTTTGGGTTTTGCCATTGTGTCGGTGCTAACCGCGTATTCCGATACCGCCACGCAACTGATTGCCGGGCGAGCTTGTATGGGCGTTTTCGGTGCGATGCTGATGCCATCGACGTTGGCGTTGATACGTTCGGTGTTCGAGGATCGAGAAGAACGCAGACTGGCCGTCGCGATCTGGGCAACGACGTTGACGGTTGGATCGGCACTTGGTCCTTTGGTGGGTGGTGTGTTGTTGGAATTCTTCAGTTGGGGGGCGATTTTCCTGTTGGCGGTGCCCGTGTTGGTGCCATTGCTGGTTTTGGGACCGCTGTTGTTGCCTGAATCCGAGCGAGATGCTTCAGGGCCGCTGGATCCGATAAGCATTCTGCAATCGACGGTAGCCCTTGGCGCCATCGTTTATGGCATTAAACACAGCGCCAGCGACAGTGTCGACTGGACGGCGTTGACAGCATTTGCAGTGGGCATAGTCGCGGGTTGGATGTTTGTGCGTCGACAGTTATGTCTGCCGGTGCCGCTGATGGACCTGAGTCTGTTCCGCAACGGCACCTTTAGCGGTTCCGTGCTGATCAATCTGATGAGCCTGGCATTCCTCGTAGGCTTCGTATTCTTTACCACTCAGTTCCTGCAGATCGTTCTTCAGATGTCGCCCCTGAGTGCCAGCCTCGCGTTGGTGCCTGGTCAGATCATGGCGATTGTAGTGGGAATGGCGGTCGTGCCTGTCGCGCAGCGAATACAGGTGCATGTGCTGATACCGATTTTGATGGCCTTTGCGGGAGCGGCTTTTTTCCTGGTCGCCAGCATGGGCAGCAGCCTGACCGTTCTGGTGGTGGCGTTTGCCTTGCTGAATATCGGTGTGGGTGCGATCGCGACGGTATCCAATGATGTGATCTTGTCAGCCGCGCCGCCGACAAAGGCGGGTGCGGCGTCGGCCATTAGCGAAACGGCCTATGAAGTGGGCGTGGTTTTGGGCACGACAGTGCTCGGCGGTCTCGTCACTGCTTACTATCGCGGTGCATTGCAGCTTCCGGTGTTTCTGAGCGAAGTGCAGATGATGCTGGCGAGTGAGACGCTATCTGGTGCCCATCATGTGGCGGCAGGTTTCTCGGGTGATCAGCAGAGAGAATTGATGGCGCAGGCTGGAAAGGCATTCGAGGGTGGAATCGTTTTAGTTTCGTGGGTGGCCTTCGGCCTGGCGCTCATGGCGATTTTGATGGCTTGGCGCACTCTGCGGATACCGAAAACGCAATCTGCAGAAGGGCATTGATCGGAAGCGAAGATCGGGTCGCGCATCTTGCGACCCGACTATTTCAGCGCAATGCTTGCTCAACGGACACCCGCAGGTATGCTGGTGGCCTGCCGAGGAGATAGAAAATGGCCTACGATTTTGACCTTTATGTGATTGGCGCCGGTTCCGGCGGTGTGCGGGCTGCGCGTTTTGCTGCCGGTTTTGGCGCGAAAGTGGCCGTGGCCGAAAGCCGTTACCTGGGGGGCACCTGTGTGAACGTCGGCTGCGTGCCGAAGAAGTTGCTGGTCTATGGCGCGCACTTCGCCGAAGACTTCGAGCAGTCTTCCGGTTTCGGCTGGACCCCGGGTGAGGCGAAGTTCGACTGGGCGACGCTGATCGCCAACAAGGATCGTGAGATCAATCGCCTGAATGGCATCTATCGCAACCTGCTGGTCAACAGCGGTGTGACCTTGCATGAAGGTCACGCCAAGATCGTCGACCCGCATACGGTCGAGTTCAATGGCGAACGCTACACCGCCAAGAACATCTTGATTGCCACCGGCGGCTGGCCGCAGATTCCGCAGATTCCGGGGCATGAGCACGCGATCAGCTCCAACCAGGCATTCTTTCTGAAAGAGCTGCCAAAGCGCGTGCTGGTGGTGGGTGGCGGTTACATCGCTGTCGAGTTCGCCGGGATCTTCCACGGTCTGGGCGCCGACACCACCTTGCTCTATCGCGGTGAATTGTTCCTGCGCGGCTTCGACGGTTCGGTGCGCAAGCACTTGCAGGAAGAGCTGACCAAGCGTGGCATGGATCTGCAATTCAATGCCGACATCGAGCGCATCGACAAGCAAGCCGATGGCAGTCTGAAAGTCACCCTCAAGGACGGTCGCGAGCTGGAGGCCGATTGCGTGTTTTACGCCACTGGCCGGCGTCCGATGCTGGACAACCTTGGGCTGGAAAACACTGGGGTCAAACTGGACAAGAAAGGTTTTGTCGAGGTCGACGAGCAGTATCAGACTGCCGAGCCATCGATCCTGGCCCTTGGCGATGTCATCGGCCGGGTTCAGCTGACGCCGGTCGCGCTGGCCGAAGGCATGGCGGTGGCGCGGCGCTTGTTCAAGCCGGAGGACTATCGCCCGGTGGATTACAAGATGATCCCGACGGCGGTGTTCAGTCTGCCGAACATCGGCACGGTCGGTTTAACCGAAGAAGAGGCCCGGGAAGCCGGGCACGAGGTGGTGATTTTCGAAAGCCGTTTCCGGCCGATGAAGCTGACCCTGACCGAATGCCAGGAGCGCACGCTGATGAAGCTGGTGGTGGACGGCAAGACCGACAAGGTGCTGGGTTGCCACATGGTCGGCCCCGACGCGGGTGAAATCGTCCAGGGCCTGGCGATTGCCTTGAAGGCCGGCGCTACCAAGCGTGACTTCGACGAAACCATCGGCGTGCATCCGACGGCCGCCGAAGAGTTCGTCACCCTGCGCACGCCGGTCGCGGGTTAATCCGCCTTCTGCGGTTCTGCTGCATCTGGCGCTGTCGCAACGACAGCCGCCAGGCGCAGCTGCTGCAGAGTCGCCTGGGTCTGCGTCAATTCAACTTCCAGTGACTTATTGGCCTGCGCATGCTCCTCGACGCTCTGTTTGAGTGACTGGCTTTCGAGCAGGGCGGTGCGCAGGCGTTCCTGGAGGAGGGTGCGTTCGCTGTCGATGCGGTTGACCTGCTCCAGCAACTGATCCTGGCGGTGGTGGGTTTGCTTGAGTTGTTCCTGCAGCAGGCTCAACTCGCGCAGCGTTCCCCGGTTCTCGGTCAACAAGCGCTCATTGTCGCGGTGCAGCTGGGTGATTTCATCCTGGCGCACCAGTGCACTCTGCTGGGCCTGGCGCAATTCCATCTGAATCTGCTGCACCTGGCCTTCATGGCGGCTTTGCTCCTGCTCGCGCTGCTCTTTGACGGCGTTGCGGTAGTGCTCCAGGGCTTCGCGGGTGTGCAGGTGTTTCTCTTCAAGGGAGCGAATTTGCTCGTCCTTGTCTTGCAAGCGTAATTCGAAATCGGTCAATGCCTGGTTCAGCCCGGCGTTGCGGGTTTGCTCGGTCTGCAGCAGGGAGCGGGTAGTTTCCAGTGCTTTGGATTCCTGGGTGAATGCCAGGCTTTGAATTTCGTATTGCTGCTGCAGTTGAGTGTTGGCTTGCCGGGCTTCAGTCAGCTGTTTTTCCATTTCTGTTCGCTGTTGCTCGAACTGCGCGCGTGCCTGATCGATAGGTTCCTGTGCCTGCTCTTTGAGGCGCTGCGCGAGGCGCGAAACCAGCCCTGCGAGCTCGTCGTCGATGGGCTCGGAAGAGGGGGCGACCGGTTCGGCGCCGTCGTCCAGCTCTTTCAGATAACGGTGGATAGTGGTTTTCGAGCCGGTATTACCCATCTCGATCCGTACCGCGTCGATGCTCGGGTTTTCGCCGCGGGCGAGGATTGCCAGACGGGCCGTTTGAACCACTGCTTTGTTGATGCCGCCACGGGCCATGTGCTCTCCTACGATTTCGTAATGTGGTATGTACCACTTAATTACACATTGTACCACGCTACTGTTAAAGTTAAATATGCTGTCAACCTGACACGGGATATACTGGTATTACCCCGTGTGAGAGCGTTTTCGAAGTGTTCGACCCTCTATTTCCGTACACAAGACCCCCTGTAGGAGCGAAGCTTGC
>DQGF01000497.1:0-165 GCA_003525045.1 Pseudomonas sp.
CAGGTAGTCGTAGATTTCGGTGATGGTGCCGACTGTCGAACGCGGATTATGCGAGGTCGACTTCTGTTCGATGGAAATGGCTGGCGATAAACCTTCGATGGTATCGACGTCAGGCTTTTCCATCATCGACAGAAACTGCCGGGCGTAGGCCGACAGCGATTCGAC
>DQGF01000497.1:475-13989 GCA_003525045.1 Pseudomonas sp.
TAGCGGCGCTGGCCTTCGGCGTACAGCGTGTCGAATGCCAGGGAAGACTTGCCGGATCCGGACAGGCCGGTGATGACGATCAGTTTGTCCCGTGGCAGGGTCAGGTCGATGTTCTTCAGGTTGTGGGTTCGGGCCCCACGAATCAGGATCTTGTCCAAAGTGGCCTCGCTTGGCGGGCGTCGAAAACGTAGGAGTATACGGCCAAATACTGGATGGATGCACACTATCAAACGGGTGGGTAACTGTCTTACATGAAGAGTCTGTCAGCGGAGCGCGTCAAAGCGTCGCGATATACCCTGTCAATCGATGGGACTGGTAGAATCGCCGCCGGTTCACATGAGGTTTTTCCATGCACGATCCCCACAGCGAACGCATGAGTGGCAGTGAGACCCGCGCGGCAAGCGGTCTGGCCCTGGTGTTCGCCTTCCGTATGCTTGGCATGTTCATGGTGTTGCCGGTATTGGCAACCTATGGGATGGATCTGGCAGGAGCGACCCCGGCCCTCATCGGGCTGGCGATTGGCGCTTACGGCTTGACCCAGGCGATCTTTCAGATTCCTTTCGGCTTCATCTCCGACCGCATCGGCCGCCGTCCGGTGATTTACCTGGGGCTGATCGTCTTCGCCCTCGGCAGCGTGCTGGCGGCCAATGCCGATTCGATCTGGGGCGTGATCGCCGGACGAATCCTGCAAGGCGCTGGGGCGATTTCCGCGGCGGTCATGGCGCTATTGTCAGACCTGACCCGCGAACAGCATCGGACCAAAGCCATGGCCATGATCGGCATGACCATCGGTCTGTCCTTCGCGGTCGCCATGGTGGTGGGGCCGCTGCTGACTCGCGCCTTCGGCCTGTCGGGGTTGTTCCTGGCCACGGGCGGCATGGCGTTGTTCGGCATCTTGGTCTTGATGTTCATGGTGCCGCGCTCCACCGGGCCATTGCAGCATCGCGAATCCGGCGTCGCGCGTCAGGCGCTGATGCCGACGCTCAAGCACCCGGACCTGCTGCGCCTGGACCTGGGCATTTTTGTGTTGCACGCGATGTTGATGTCGAGCTTCGTTGCATTGCCGCTGGCCCTGGTCGAAAAAGCCGGACTGCCCAAGGAGCAGCACTGGTGGGTGTACCTGACCGCGCTGCTGATTTCCTTCTTCGCCATGATCCCGTTCATTATCTACGGCGAGAAGAAACGCAAAATGAAACGAGTTTTATTGGGCGCAGTGCTGACGCTGATGCTCACTGAGCTATTCTTCTGGCAGTTCGGCGATAGCTTGCGGGCTCTGGTGATCGGGACGGTGGTGTTCTTTACCGCGTTCAACTTGCTGGAAGCTTCATTGCCATCGCTGATCAGCAAGGTTTCACCGGCGGGCGGCAAGGGCACGGCGATGGGGGTTTATTCCACCAGCCAGTTCCTTGGTTCGGCGCTGGGCGGGATCCTCGGCGGCTGGATGTTCCAGCATGGCGGTTTGTCGGTTGTGTTCCTTGGATGCGCCGGGCTGGCTGCCCTCTGGTTGGCCTTTGCTGTTACCATGCGCGAACCACCCTACGTGACGAGCCTGCGCTTGCCGCTGTCGCCCGAGGCGATCCGCGAGGCGGGTCTGGTCGAGCGCCTGTTGGCCGTCGTAGGGGTAACAGATGCAGTGATAGTCGCTGATGAAGCGGCCATTTACATCAAATTGGACACAGAACTATTGGATCGCACCACCCTCGAGCGTCTGGTGAACAACCCGGCCGCGACAGCGTGCGAAGCCTAGGAGAACGTTATGGCCCGTGGGGTTAACAAAGTCATATTGGTCGGCACGTGCGGCCAGGATCCCGAAGTTCGCTACCTGCCGAATGGCAACGCCGTGACCAACCTGAGTCTGGCGACCAGCGAACAGTGGACCGACAAGCAGACCGGTCAGAAAGTCGAGAAAACCGAATGGCACCGTGTGTCGATGTTCGGCAAGGTGGCGGAAATCGCCGGCGAATACCTGCGTAAAGGTTCGCAGGTCTACATCGAAGGCAAGCTGCAGACCCGCGAGTGGGAAAAAGACGGTATCAAGCGTTACACCACTGAAATCGTGGTCGACATGCAAGGCACCATGCAATTGCTGGGCGGCCGTCCACAGCAGGGCGACCAACAAGGCGGGGGCAATAACTACCAGCAGTCCGCCCCAGCTCCACGCCAACAGGCTCCGCGTCCGCAGCAGTCGGCACCGCAACAGTCCGCCCCACAACAGTCGCGTCCGGCACCTCAGCAGGCCGCTCCGCAGCCAGCTCCGGATTTCGACAGCTTTGATGACGATATTCCGTTCTGAGAGTTACCTTAGACTAATTTGTAAAGTCTAGCCTCGAAACCCCCGATTGGTCCTCATGACCGGTCGGGGGTTTTCTTTTGCGCACCATTTTGTAGGAGCCGGCTTTGCTGGCGATCCAGACACCGCGGTTAACCAGGTAAACCGCGTAATCGTTCATCGTCGGAACGCCGCCCGCAGCAAGCCTTGCTCCTACAGAGCAGTCACATTGGCCCGCGCTGTGTGCAGTTTCTTGTAGCTATCGATCAACCGCAGGTGCCTATCGAGCCCCTCCAGTTTCATGCTGGTCGGCGTCAAGCCATGGAAGCGCACGCTGCCGTCCACCGATCCGATCGCTGCATCCATCCGCTCGTTGCCGAACATCCGGCGGAAATTGGCCTCGTAGTCTTCCAGTTCCAGGTCTTCGTCCAGCTTCATCTCCAGCACCACGTTTACGGCCTGATAGAACAAGCCACGCTCAACCGTGTTGTCGTTGTACTGCAAGAACATTTCCACCGCCTCCTTCGCCTCTTCAAATTGCTGCAAGGCGAGATAAATCAGCAGCTTCAACTCCAGGATCGTTAACTGACCCCAGGCGGTATTGTCGTCAAATTCGATGCCGATCAAGGTGGTGATGTCGGTGTAGTCGTCCAGCTCACTTTCCACCAGGCGTTCAACCAGCGCTTGCAGTTCGTCTTCGTCCAGTTGATGCAGGTTCAGGATATCGGCGCGGAAGAACAGCGCTTTGTTGGTGTTATCCCAGATCAGATCGTCCGCGGGATAGATTTCCGAATAGTCCGGCACCAGGATGCGGCACGCCGTCGCGCCGATATGCTCGTAGACCGCCATGTACACTTGCTTGCCCATGCCTTCGAGAATGCCGAACAAGGTCGCGGCTTCGTCGGTATTCGAGTTTTCACCCCGGCCGGAGAAGTCCCACTCCACGAATTCGTAATCCGACTTTGAGCTGAAGAAGCGCCACGACACCACGCCGCTGGAGTCGATAAAGTGCTCGACGAAGTTATTCGGCTCGGTCACCGCATGACCTTCAAACGTCGGCTGAGGCAAGTCGTTGAGGCCTTCGAAGCTGCGGCCCTGCAGCAATTCGGTCAGGCTGCGTTCCAGCGCCACTTCCAGGCTCGGGTGCGCACCGAACGAGGCGAATACACCGCCGGTACGCGGATTCATCAGTGTGACGCACATCACCGGGAATTCACCCCCCAGGGACGCATCCTTCACCAGCACGGGGAAACCCTGCTCTTCCAGCGCCTGAATGCCGGCCAGTATTCCGGGGTACTTCGCCAGCACGTTGGCCGGCACATCCGGCAGTGCAAATTCACCTTCGATGATTTCGCGTTTTACCGCGCGTTCGAAGATCTCCGACAGGCACTGCACTTGGGCTTCGGCCAGCGTGTTACCGGCACTCATGCCGTTGCTCAGGAAAAGGTTTTCAACCAGATTGGACGGGAAATACACCACCTCGCCGTCCGACTGGCGCACGTACGGCAGCGAGCAGATGCCGCGCTCTTCATTGCCCGAGTTGGTATCGATCAGATGGGAACCACGCAGCTCGCCGTCGCGGTTGTAAATCTTCAGGCAGTACTCGTCGAGAATTTCGGCCGGCAGTGCATCTTTACGGCCAGGCTTGAACCAGCGTTCATCCGGGTAGTGCACAAACGCTGCGTTGGCGATGTCTTCGCCCCAGAACTGATCGTTGTAGAAGAAGTTGCAGTTGAGTCGCTCGATAAACTCGCCCAACGCCGACGCCAACGCGCCTTCCTTGGTCGCACCCTTGCCGTTGGTAAAGCACATCGGCGAGTGCGCATCGCGGATATGCAGCGACCACACATTGGGCACGATATTGCGCCACGAGGCGATTTCAATCTTCATGCCCAGGTCCGCCAGAATGGCCGACATATTGGCGATGGTTTGCTCCAGCGGCAGATCCTTGCCCGCAATATAGGTGTTCGCCTCTGAGTGAGAAGCCGGCATCAGCAACGCCTGAGCATCGGCGTCGAGGCTTTCCACTTCTTCGATCACAAACTCAGGCCCGGCCTGCACCACTTTTTTCACGGTGCAACGGTCGATGGAACGCAGGATGCCCTGGCGGTCCTTGTCCGAGATGTCCGCCGGTAACTCGACCTGGATCTTGAAAATCTGGTTGTAACGGTTTTCCGGGTCAACAATATTGTTCTGCGACAGGCGGATGTTGTCGGTGGGGATATTGCGCGTGCTGCAGTACAACTTCACAAAGTACGCCGCACACAGCGCCGACGAAGCCAGGAAGTAGTCGAACGGACCCGGTGCCGAGCCATCGCCCTTGTAGCGGATAGGTTGATCGGCCACCACCGTGAAGTCATCGAACTTGGCTTCAAGTCGAAGGTTGTCGAGAAAGTTGACCTTGATTTCCATGGGGGATTACCACAATAACGGGCTAGACGATTTGGCCGCCATTATCCGGCTTTTCAGCTGTAAGTCTTGTGGTTGTCTGGTCCTGAACCAGGTTTACACCTGCTTCACCCTGACGCCCGACGCACGGCGCCGGCCTTTTTATGAACGATGAATTGTTCAGTCGAGTATCAGGTGTGGCAAGAAACGGCTCGAATCCTTGGTAATCAAGCTGTTGTCCTCACGCACACCAATCCCCGCCGCCTGATCGCCGATCACCCAGGAGCCGATCAATGTGTAGCTGTCGCCAAACTGCGGCAGCGGTGCAAATTCCTGAAGGATAAACGGCGCGTCCGTGTAAGGCCCGTCCTCTTTGACGATCAGGCCGTCGGCGGTTTGCAATTCGATGTTGGCGCCTTCCCGCGAGAAGAACGGCTTGCGCACCCAGCCCTTGGGCACCGCTTTGTTCGGGTCGGCATCCAAATGGGCGGCAAGCAGGTTCGGGTGACCTTTGTGGAACTCCCACAGCAGCGGCAGGATGCCTTTGTTGGAGATGATTGATTTCCAGGCCGGCTCGAAAAACTGCGTGTCGCTCTGGGCAATCGCTGCACCAAAGGGCTCGTGAAAGATGAACTCCCAGGCATGCAGCTTGAACAGGTGGGGAATCCAGCGATCTTCAAGGTCGACGAAACGTCCTTCGCTGGTCAGGCCAATGTCTTCGAGATCGATGTGCCGAGATTCGATTCCGACTTTTTCCGCGATCAGGCGCAGGTAGTCGGTGGTGCCCTTGTCTTCGACCGAGTCTTTCATCGAGGCGAAATAGAAAGGCTGTTTGAGCTGCAGCTGAGCAAAGGCCTGATGCAGTTTGGTGTCGATGCTGTTGAACTGGTCGGCATGCTTGGGCAGCAAACCGCGTTCGATGCACTGCTCCAGCCAGCCCCACTGAAACGCCGCGGCCTCATACAGGCTGGTCGGCGTGTCGTAGTTGAGCTCCAGCAGTTTCGCCGGTCCGGTACCGTTATACGAGAAGTCCATGCGCCCATACAGGTGCGGGTGGCCTTCGAGCCATGAAGTCCGAACCATATCGTAGAAGGGTGCAGGAATGCTCAGGCGCTCCAGCAGCTCTTCGCTCTGAACCACGCGGGCCACCAGGTCCATGCACATCTCATGAATCTCGGTGGTCGGGTCTTCGAGGTCGTTCTCGATCTGCTTGAGCGTGAACTGGTAATACGCGCTCTCGTCCCAATAGGGTTCGTCGTCGATGGTATGGAACAGAAAGCCAAGGCTGTCGGCGGTCTGTTTCCAGTCATGACGCTCTGCACAGTGGATCTTCTTCATGCCCCGGATTCCTTAACTGCTTGACCCGCCAAAACTCTTGCTCGATCCGCCCCAGCCGCTGCGTGCACTGGCCTTGCTGCCGAAACCGCCACGGGAGGTGGACGAGGCAACGGAAACCGGTTTGCCGGCGGAGCGGATGGAGTCGGCGTAGTTGCTGCTGCCGTATCGCGCCTGATTGGATTTGGTGAAGGTCGAGCCCTTGTCGATCCGCTGGCCGAGCGTCGAAGACGAATAACTGCCGCGGTCATCGCGGTAGCGGTACACCGGTTGGGAGTTATAGCTGTTGCGGTTGTTGCTCAGCATGTTGCCGATCAGCAAGCCGGTCAACAGGCTGGTGCCAGAGAATCCCGACCCGCCACTGTTCGCTTCCGAGGCTGGCAATTGAGCCTTGGCAGCGTCCACTTGCGATTGCGTCACCTCGCCATCGGCGGTCAGTTCGAAGCCTCCGAGCTTGGGGATGAACTTGCCGGCGGAATCCTGCTGGCACCAGTCGGCGACAAAGTCGGCATCGCAATCGGCCTGGTTGTCGTACACCGGCGCAATACGGCGATGCTCGGCCATGGCGGTCATGTAGGCGTCAGAGCAGACGTCCACCGGAAGCTTTTCATCGGCGCATTGCTGGACGGACTGGAAGTTGTACTTCTTCTGCACCGGGTAAGTTTTTTCAGTCGGCCCGCAGCCTGATATCGCCATGGCGACCGACGCTGCCAGCGACAGCTGAACGTACTTGCTTCGTTTCATCGGGAGCTCCGCGCGCAATCAGTTCTGGGAAGGGGTCATGCAGGCGGCGTTCAACATGCCGACGCTGATGGCCACCGCAGCGACATAGATGCCCGCCGCGATTTCGCCTTTTTTGATGCGTTCAGAAGTGCCTTTGAGCACCAGGCTGGTCATCAGGAATGCCAGCAGTTGCACGAACGCGGCGATCACTGCCCAAACGACGAAATCCAGAATGCTGATCGAGTAGGCGATCACATTGCTGGTCGGAATCGCGAAACCAATGATGGCGCCGCCCAGGGCGATCGCGGCCGCCACGTTGCCTGAACGGATCAGTTCGAACTCTTTGTGCGGGGTGATTCGGGTGTAGATGAACTGGAACAGCGCGAACAGCACGGCGGCACCGAAGATGTACAAAACAAATCCGAGCACGGCGGCTTTGTTCAGGGAAATGGAGAGTGCTTCTAGCATGGACTTCTTCCTTTCTAAAAGATGTTCAGGTCGGTGGTGTACAGCGAAATGCCCAGCGAAGTGCTCAGGCTGATGGTGCCCTCGGCGTCTTCTTCGACGGAAAACAGCAGGAACTCCCTGCGATCGGTCAGGCCGGTTTTGCGGGCATACAACATCGAACGGTGCTCGATGCTGTAGGACTCATCCGGATTGCTCAGGCGTTCGCTCAGCGCCACCAGTTCCGTCTGACCGTTCTCGGTGCCCCATTCGCGGGTGTATTCAACGCCGTTGTGGGTGTAGGTCGGCAGCCCGATCAGACTTTGAGGGCCGGCCAGCCGCCGCAGCTCCGCTTCGCTGCTGATGGTGACGTAGCTGAGGTAATTGAACAGGATCACCGACTCGACTTGGCCGGCGAGGTCGCCGGTGGTGTGCACTTGCAGCCAGTAGTCTTCGTCGTTCATGTAATAGCGCGACAACCAGGTCGACTGCCCGAGGTCAAGGGTGCCTGCGCTCCAGATCTGCTGGGAGTCCGGGATGACCACCGTGGTTTTTTCGTCGAGCAGCAATCTCAGGGTGCTGTCGAACATCACGCCCTTGCCCATTGCCAGGCCCAGCGGGCCGGTGACTGGCAGGGTTTCGTTGGCTGTCCATTTCGATTCTGTATTCGCTTTCGGGGCCTCAAGCCCCATCAGCTGTTTAAACCATCCCATGGGAGATTTCCTTGAGGCGAGTGGAGGCGAGCCTGGCGCGTTCGAATGCGATTATCGGACGGCATTTAACCTGCTGCGCGATGCAGATAAAAGCACTTTGGCCGCTATAAATCCGGCGAACGCACCAAACAGATGCCCTTCGAAGGAAACGCCCTGGCGCGGCAGGAAGCCAAAGATCAGGCCGCCATAGAGCAGGGCCACGACGCTGGCCGTGATCAGGTTGCCCCAGCTCCTTTGAAACCAGGCACGGGACAGGAGGTATGCCCACAACCCGAATACCCAGCCGCTGGCGCCGATGTGTACGCCTGTAAAACCGAACAGCCAGACCAGCGAGCCACCCAGCACAATAATGATCGCGCTGACGGCCAGGAACCGGTTGAGCCCTTCGATCATGACCAGGGTGCCCAGTATCAAAAAGGGAATCAGGTTGGCGCTCAGATGCGCAAAGGATGCGTGCAAAAAAGGCGAGGTGACGATGCCGACCAGTCCGTGCACTGTTCTTGGAACCAGGCCGAATGCCATGAGGCTGTAACCGGTCGCAACATTCAGCAGTTGCAGCGCGACCATCAGGATGGCCACGCCTGCGATTGTCTTGAAACCCTTCAGGGCATCCATCCTTGACCTCGACTCGACGAAAACTGAAACACAATCCATTGTGGGAGCGAGCCTGCTCCGGGCGGCGTTCCGACGAAAGCGTTTTGTCAGGCAACATTGATGTCAACTGACACTCCCTCTTCGCGAGCAGGCTCGCTCCCACAGGTTATGCATCCGGCACCAGAGTCGATTACTCGGCGGATTTTTGCTTCAGGCGCTCAAGAATCGCGTTGGCGCTGCCGGTGTCCGGCGTGATGCCGGCTTCGCGCAGTTTGCGCTCCAGGTCGGTGCCGGTCGACGCATCGGCCAGTTGGTCCTGGGCTTGCAGCTCAGCGGCGCGTTGCTGCTGCTTGGCCTGCAGACGGTTCAGCGTACCGACGGCGGTTTCCAGCTTGCCGTTGGCGCCGCCACTGGCGATCGAAGCGCTGACCTGGGCTTTCTGTACGCTTTCGCGCGCCTTGGCCATGTCCACTTGCTGGCGCAGGCTTTTGATGCGGCTTTCGGCCTTGGTGATGTCTTTACGCATGTTGTCCGCGTAACCGCCGAATTCGGTAGCCTGCTTTTGCTCGACCTCCAGTTCGCTGGTCAGGGTCGAAATGGCTTCGGCCACTTCCAGAGCCAGGTCTTCGCGGTTGGCCTGAATCGCGGCCATGGCCTTGGATTCCAGGTCCTTGATCTTGGCGTTGTGCTCGCTGACGCGGTCAGCCGACAGTTTGTGCTTGGCCATGATGGTGACCAGCTCGCGCTTGGCGTTGGCCAGGGCGCTGTCAGCATCGCGAATTTCCTGGTCGAGGATGCGCAGGGCCTGTTGGTCGGCGATCGATTCGCCGACTTCGTTGGCACCGCCACGCAGCGCGGTGAACAATTTGCTCCAGATGGACTGAGTCATTGGTTATTCCCGAAAATTAATTGAAGAAACGTTCAAAGGCTTCGCTGGCGCGCTGGACGTTGTCGACGAGGGTTTTGACCTCGGTCACGACGTTGGTCAGGCTCGAGTCGGAGCTCAGCGCGCCGAACATGTTGTAAACGACCTGCCCGTTGGGCATGGTTTCGATACCGATCGAAGACAACGGGAACATTTCCCGGCTGCGCAGTACGGCATCATTGAAGGCCGGTACGTCTTTGATCGACTCGACATCAACCAGAACGGTATCCACGATGATTTGATCGCCCACCACGGCGATGTAAATCGGCAAGCCACCGAAGTCGTTCATTTCCAGCTTGATGCTGGACTCGGAGCCTTGAACGAGGGAGAGGGTGATGTCGTTCGAAACCACTTCGTCCAGGGCTTGAAGGGCGCTGTAGAGGCGATCGATGTTCCAGTTGTTACCTGCGCTCATGTAATTCTCCGACATGAATGAGCCAGCCCGAATCGGTTGGCGTAGCTGTTTCTCCATCTGCTTGAGCAGGCTTCGGTTTTCGGGAAGCACCCAAGTCTCGTGTTTCACATAGCCGGCGGCACCCAGTCCCGCGCGCATCTGCTTCATGTAAAAGCTCGACGGTTTTTTCGCGGAGGGTTTCGAGCGCTCTCCCTTACGGCTCGCTGAATCGGTTACAGACCCGTCAGGCGGATCTGATGGAGAGCTGCTTTTCATGGTGCTGGCCTCGTTGTGAACACTCACGCGTGAAAACACTACAGGCAATTAGTGCGGCCCTCAACAACTCACGCGTGAGATTTTATGACAGGCATGCAGGCGTATAAAAAAGGCCAGTAACGTGCGAACGCTACTGGCCTTTTGGTTTTGGAGTGAGGCGTTTTAGCGACTGGCCGCCAGGAACTCGTCGGTGGACACCACGCTCGCATAGGCAAAATCCAAGGCCGACATGAAGGCGGCGTGCACGTGGGCCGCCGGAACCACAAGACCGTTGAACTCCAGGTCGCGGGAGGCACAGGCGTCGTGGATCACCGTGACGGTGTAACCCATGTCGGCCGCGGCGCGGGTGATGCCGTCGACACACATGTGGCTCATGCTGCCAACCACCACCAATTCCTTGATGCCTTGCTCGTCGAGAATGGACTGCAGTTCGGTTTCGCGGAACGAATTGACGAAGTGTTTGAGCACGACCGGCTCGTCGGCACGATTGAGGACTTTGGGGTGCAGCTTCGCGCCCTCGGAGCCCGGGGTGAAGAACGGTGCATCGTCTGAGGTGAATTCGTGGCGGATGTGCACCACCGAATCACCGGCGTCGCGGAAGGCTTTGATCAAGCGTACGGCGTTGTCCGCAGCGGCGTCGGCACCGACCAGTGGCCACTTGCCCTGGGGGAAGTAGTCGTTCTGGATATCGACTACGATGAGTGCTTGCTTGGCCATTATTGTTTCCTCGAAGTGTGTCTTGGTGTGGAATGAAGTATTGGATCTGGCAGGCCGCCCGAGGATTGGCCACACCGACAATAGCAGGGGGAAAACTGACAATGGACGCAGAAAGGGCAATCGTCGAACTGGGTGTGCTGATCTATCCCGGCGCGCAGATGGCCGCGGTGCACGGGCTGACGGACTTGTTCGCCGTGGCGAATCGGATTGCCGCCGAGCATCAGAGTGCGCAGTTGCCACAGCTGCGGATCAGCCATTGGCAGGTCGATGGCGAGCAGGTTCCCGAGCGGGTCTATGATAGTCGTCCGGCCCTGGGCGGCGCATTGGTGGCGGTGTTGATCCCCCCGTCGATCGCCGGTTTTTCCGAAGGCCAGGCACCACAAGCGTTGATCCGCTGGCTTCGTCAGCAACATGCCAACGGCGCGATCCTCGGCGGCGTGTGTGTGGGCTCCATTCTGTTGGCCGAAAGCGGCCTGCTCGACGGTCGTAGCGCCACTACCCACTGGACCTCGGCCAAGACTTTCGCCGAGCGTTACCCCGCGATCAGGCTCAAGGCCGATACGCCCATCGTCGATGACGGCGACTTGATTACAACTGCCGGTTTGATGGCCTGGTCCGAACTGGGTTTGCGCCTTGTCGACCGTCTGCTCGGGCCGAGCATCGCCACCAGCACCGCGCGTTTCCTGGTGGTGGAACACAGCGACAGCGCGAGCGAGTGCGGCAGCAATTTTTCGCCGATTCTCAGCCATGGCGATGCGTCGATACTCAAGGTTCAGCATTGGTTGCAAAGCACTGGCGCGACCGATGTGTCGCTGACGGCGATGGCCGAGCGGGCAGGGCTGGAAGAGCGCACCTTCCTGCGACGATTCCGCGCCGCGACCGGCTTGAAACCCACCGAGTACTGCCAACACCTGCGGGTCGGCAAGGCTCGGGAAATGCTCGAGTTCACCAACGGCACTATCGATCACATCGCCTGGACCGTCGGGTACCAGGACCCAGGCGCGTTTCGGGCGACGTTCAAAAAGATTACCGGGTTGGTGCCAAGTGATTATAGGGCGCGATTTGGGGTGACCTCGAGTGCTGCAACTCGCTAAGCGCATCACCCCAAATCCCTGTGGGAGCGAGCCTGCTCGCGAAAGCGTCCTTTCTGTCACATCAATGTTGACTGTGCTGCCGCTTTCGCGAGCAGGCTCGCTCCCACATTTTATTTGCGCCAGTCGTGCAGAATGCAGGAGTTGAAATCAATGTCGTGCAGAATAAAACAGGCTAAATGCCATCATATTTCTCACAACTGGCTGATTTAAAAACCGTTTCGCGCCAGCCACCCTTGGCCTGATCTCTGCACCTCTCCCATTACATTCACCAAGTGCCGATTGAAGGGGGATGCATGACCCCAGCAACCCGCAAGAAAATCGTGGTCGCCCATTCAGTGCGCCCCGACGCTCCACTGCACGAAGTCGAAACCAATCGCGCGCTGGCCCGCTGGCTGGCGCAAATCCTCGGGCTCAAGTTCGGTGGCAGTTACGACCCTCAATTACACAGTGGCCATGACCTTTATCTGTTGCCAACCCAGACCCTGGTGGGTGCCGCTGCGGCCCGACAATTGGGCGTGAAAGGGCCGGACGATTTGTGGGGTGGTTACGTCGACCATGACTTCATCTGCACCAAAGCCATCAGCCACGGGTTGCGCAACAAAAATGCCCATGCCCCGCAAGGTTGGTCGTCGCTGTTTTCCGAGCGCGTGCGTAGTGTGGTGCTTGATGGCCTCAGTGTTTTTTCTCTGGACGATGCACGTCCCGCGGCAGAACACTTGCTCTACACCGGTCCCATTCGCCTCAAGCCGATCCATGCCTGTGCCGGACGCGGTCAGGAAGTGATCAAAAGCCTCGACCAGTTCGATGCGATTCTGGCCAGGCCCGAGGCCAAAGCGCTGTTCACCGAAGGCGTGGTGCTGGAGCAGGATCTGGACAGCGTCATCACCCACAGCGTCGGCCAGAGCTTCATCGGCGACAGGGTGCTGAGTTACTGCGGTGATCAATACTTGACCAATGACGGTCAAGGCGAGCAGGTTTATGGAGGCTCCGATCTGCTGGTGGTGCAGGGTTATTATGAGGACTTGCTTGAGTTGGCACTGCCTGACGATGTGCGGCTGGCGATCCAGCAAGCGCAGGTGTTCGACAGCGCAGCGGATGAATCTTATCCAGGTTTCTACGCCTCGCGGCGCAACTACGACATCGCCCAGGGACTGGACAATAACGGCAAACCGCGCAGCGGTGTGCTTGAGCAATCCTGGCGCATGGGCGGTGCCAGCAGTGCCGAAGTGGCGGCGTTGCAGAGCTTCGTCAACGATCCGGGGATGCGTGCGATTCGTGTGTCTTCGGTGGAAACATACATCGATCAGCCGCTGCCTGCGGACGCCATCGAGGTCTACCGCGGGCCGGCACAAAACAGTGATTTTCTACTCAAGTACGTAACGGTTAAATCCTATGACGGCTAGAAGCGAAACCATTCAGATCGACATCGACGATGAACAGATGACCGGGACCTTCCTCAGCCCCAAGTCAAAAGTTCCGGGCGTGCTGTTTGTGCACGGCTGGGGCGGTAGTCAGGAGCGGGACCTTGAACGGGCAAAAGGTATCGCCGGTCTGGGGTGTGTGTGCCTGACGTTCGACTTGCGCGGGCACACGGGGGGCACCGGTATTCCGCTGACCCGGGTGACGCGTGAAGACAACCTGC
>DQGF01000497.1:14269-14841 GCA_003525045.1 Pseudomonas sp.
GTCGAGTGACGCGCGAAGACAACCTGCGCGACCTGCTGGCGGCCTACGACCGATTGCTCGCCCATCCGGCGCTCGATACCTCGGCGATTGCCGTGGTCGGCACCAGTTATGGTGGTTATCTGGCGTCGATCCTGACGTCGTTGCGTCCGGTTCGCTGGTTGGCGCTACGAGTGCCGGCGCTGTATCGCGACGATCAATGGAACACGCCCAAGCGTGACCTGGACAAGCCCGACCTGCGTGACTACCGCAGCACGCTGGTTCGCGCCGACAGCAATCGTGCGCTGCATGCCTGTTCGCAATTTACCGGGGATGTGCTGCTGGTCGAGTCCGAAACCGATGACTATGTGCCGCACGCAACCATCATGAGTTACCGGGCGGCATGTCAGCAGACGCATTCCCTGACACACCGGATTATCGACGGTTCGGACCACGCCTTGAGCGACCCGATTTCGCAACAGGCCTATACCTCGATCCTGGTGGACTGGATCACCGAGATGGTGGTGGGTGAGCGGTTGAGCATTATTCAATCGACCTAAGATCGGCGGTGGATTGTTCGCGGGCAAGCCTCGCTC
>DQGF01000497.1:15149-19388 GCA_003525045.1 Pseudomonas sp.
GCAAGCCTCGCTCCTACAGTTCTTTGGTTGGTGGTGCATTCACGACTCACCCCAATCCGTAGGAGCGAGGCTTGCCCGCGAATGCACCATTAAAGATACCGCCGATCACTTGGGTATTTTCGCAATCCGCAATGATTTGGCCTTGGCCTCAACAACGAGGTACATCACCAACGTAATCAACAGCGGCAAGATGAAATAGATCGCCCGATAAGCCAGCAATCCCGCCACCAGGCTCCCCCGTGAAACCTCATGCTGCAGCAGCGCCACGAATACCGCCTCCAGCACTCCAAGCCCGGCCGGAATGTGCGTGATCACTCCGGCGATGGCGCTGATCAGCAGCACGCCAAGCACCAGCGGATAGTCCAGCTTGCTCGGCAACAGGGTGAAGATCACTGCCGCCATCAGCGACCAGTTCAGCGCGCCGAGGGCCAGTTGCAAGATCGCCATGCGCAGGGAGGGCAGATTGATTTCCACCCCGCGGATCGACCATTCCCGGCGCCGGGAAAACTGACAGGCCATCAGGTACCCCGCGCTCACTATCAGCAACAACACGCCCACACCTTGCAACGCACCGGTGCTCAGCTTCCAGCCTGGCGGCATCCGCACCAATCCGCTGGTGAACACCGCACCGGCAATCACCATGTAGCCGAACCAGTTGGTCGCCAGACTCAGGCCGAGGATTTTCGCGATGTTGCTTTTGCTCACCCCGAGTCGCGAATACAGCCGATAACGCATGGCAATGCCGCCAACCCAGGCGCTCAGGTTGAGATTGAAGGCGTAACTGATGATTCCCACCGGCAGAATCTGCTTCCAGGTCAGGTCCTGGCGGATATAGGTCCGTCCGATCAGGTCGAAGCAGGCGTAAACCAGAAAACTCACCAGCGTCAGCCCGGACGCGATGACCAGCGTGCGCACCTTGAAATCAGCGAGATTGTCGAATACTTCGCTCCATTCGATGCGCTGGGCAAGCATCGTGAACAGGACGATCAGCGCCAGGAAAAACAGCATCGTCAACGGTTTTTTCCAGCGGCTCCAGCGCGACTTGTGCGGATGGTCGGCGTGTGTCGCCGCTTGTGTTTCAGAGTGGCTCATCAGGTGTCACTCCGGGCGGTGTGGGAAAAAGGTTTCAGGCGCGGCTTGTGCGCCGGCAGCCAACCTGCCCAAGCCGGGAAGTGCCGCAGGAAGTGAAACACCAGAAAACCGACGGTCATGTGCCAGACTCGTCCGCGGGGTGACTTGTCCGCGGACATGGCTTTGCAATGGTTATTGCTCAGATCCTCCAGGCGTTCGGACAGTTCGCGGTTGAAGGCGCGGTCGCGGATCAACACGTTGGCCTCCAGATTCATCGACAGGCTCAACGGATCGAGGTTGCTCGAACCCACCGTGCTCCAGTCCTCATCCACCAGCGCGACTTTGCTGTGCAGCGGCCGGTCGCAATATTCATAAATCTGCACGCCGGACTTGAGCAGGTAGTCATAGGTCATGCGCGCCGCGAGTTTAGCCACCATCATGTCTGGCTGACCTTGCAGAATCAGTCGCACATCGACGCCACGCCGGGCCGCGTTGCGGATCTCGCGCAGCAGGCGATAACCCGGGAAGAAGTAGGCATTGGCGATCACCACGCGCCGCTGGGCACTGCGTAGCACCTGCCGGTAGACCTCTTCGATATCGGTCGTGTGTTCACCATTGTCACGGTATACAAGACGCACCTGACCGTCGTGATCAGTGAAGGCCAGTTCCCTGCGCCGTTGCCGGCGACGTTGCCACCAGTATTTGGCCCGGGCCGGGCGGCCGCTTTGCAGCAGCGCGAAGTGGTGAATGTCGGCCACTGCCGGGCCTTGCACTTCTACCGAATAGTCCTGTTTGGCCTCGGGGCCGAAGTCGGCCAGATGGTCGGCGGAAAAGTTAATCCCGCCGATGAACGCAATCGTGCCGTCCACCACCACTATCTTGCGATGCAGGCGGCGGAACCAGTTGGTGCGAATCCCCAGATGCTTGGGCGCCGGGTCGAATATCTGAATGCGTACGCCGGCCTCGCTCAACGCTGCGAGAAAGGGCGTGCCCAGTTCACCGCAGCCAAAACCGTCGAGACTGGCGGTGACCCGCACGCCGCGTTTCGCGGCATCGATCAGCACTTGCTGCAACTCATCGCCGACCTTGTCCTCGAACACGATGAAGGTTTCCAGAAGGATTTCGCTCTTGGCCTGGCGCATGACCTCGAACACCCGGGGAAAATACGCTTCGCCGTTTTCCAGCAGGACCAGGCGATTGTTGCCCTGCCAGCCGTATTCGACGTCGACCGCGCCGTGCTCGCGGACGGGCGGAGTTGTGGACAGGTGTTCCACGCTGGTTTTTTCCATCGGCGGGCTACTCATAGCTCGATCTCCACCGACAGCGGTGCGTGATCGGAAAGGTGCGACCAGGGGCGCGCCGCCAGCACTTGCGGCCGGCTGGCCTTGAGGTTGCGCACGTAGATGCGGTCCAGGCGTAAAGCCGGCAGGCGTGCCGGAAAGCTGCGCGCCGGTTTGCCGTGATGTTCGGCGAACACTTCTCGCAGACCGCAGGGCTTGAGCAGGGCATCAGCGCGCTGGCGCCAATCATTGAAGTCACCGGCGACCACCACCGGGGCATCGTCCGGCAGCTCTTCAAGGCGGCTGGCCAGCAGCTTTAGTTGTTCATTGCGATGGCTTTCGCGCAGGCCCAGATGAACGCAAATGGCGTGCACTTCCTGAGCGTCGCCGGGCAGGCGCAGTACGCAATGCAGGATGCCTCGGTTCTCATGCCCGCTGATGGAGACGTCGAGATTGTCATGGCGAATGATCTGGAATTTCGACAGCAGGGCATTGCCGTGATCCCCCGCCGGGTACACCGCGTTGCGTCCATAGGCAAACTGCGGCCACAGGGTGTCGGCGAGGAATTCGTACTGCGGCATCTCCGGCCAGTTGCTGTAACGCGCCGGATGATGCTCGTGGGTGCCGTGAACTTCCTGCAAAAACACCACGTCGGCAGACACGCTACGCACCGCTTCGCGCAATTCGGGCAGGATGAAACGCCGGTTCAAGGCGGTAAACCCCTTGTGGGTGTTGACCGTCAGTACGGTGAAGCGGCGTACGGAGGCAATGGTTTGCGGCTGATCATCCGAGGGGCTGAGCTGCTCGGAAGTATTCATGGCAACACTCCTTCGGCGGCAGGCTCGCCGGGGGCAGTGGCGAGGTTTTTGTCGAGGTGGAAGCGCTGTAGAAGGCTGCGTGCATCGAAGGGCGCGCGGACTTTGATGTCGTTGTCGAAATAGCAGAACACCTCGCGGGATTTGCGCACCTTGGGTTTTTGCTTCGGCGCGATCAACTGCGGGTCGTTCGGTTGCCTGCCCTGGTGCCAGGCCTCGATGCGGTCGCCCCAGCGTTCCAGCGCTTGTGGCGTGTAGCCGCTGGCGTAAAGCTCCTCGGCACCGTGCAGGCGCAGGTAAACGAAGTCGCTGGTGATATCTTCGCGGTACGGCCATTTGCCGGCGGTATCGGCGATGACCAGGGCGGTGTTGTAGTTTTTCAGCAGACGAACGAAAGCCGGATCGATAAAGCTTTCGTGACGAATTTCTACGGCATGGCGCAATGGCTTGTTCTTGTAAGCCTTCATGCTGGCGTGACCCTGCACGTGCGAATCATGCTGACGGGCGAGTGCGGCGGCCTGTTCGGTGTCGTGCGGTAGTTGTTGCAGAAAGGTTTCGAACAGTTCGGCATTGAATTTGAAGTTGGGCGGAAATTGCCAGAGGATCGGACCGAGTTTGTCCTTGAGTTCCAGCACCCCGGAGGCGAAGAAGTTCGCCAGGGGTTTGTGGATGTCACGCAGACGTCTGATGTGAGTGATGAAGCGTGGGGCTTTGACGCTGAACACAAACTCCGTCGGCGTTTCGGCGTACCACTGCGCGTAACGTTCGGGGCGTTGCAGAGCGTAAAACGATCCATTGATTTCGATGCTGTTGACGGCCCGCGACGCAAATTGCAATTCGCGCTTCTGGGCCAGGCCCTTCGGGTAGAAACCCCCTCGCCAGGGCGTGTACCGCCAACCTGAAATACCAATGTGAATCCCCGCCATATCGCCTCCCGTCTGATGGTCCTCGCACTGCCGCATCTTTTGATGACTACGGGGTGAGCGAGAAAGTTTCGACGGAAATACGGACGGTACATCTTCGACAGGCCACCAAAGATCCTGTGGGAGCGGGCTTGCCCTAATGCCAGTCAG
>DQGF01000073.1 GCA_003525045.1 Pseudomonas sp.
TTGCCCGCGAAGGGGCCCGTCAGTCAAACGTGATGCCCTGAGCCAACGGCAACTCCAGCGAATAATTCACAGTGTTGGTCTGACGGCGCATGTACCCGCGCCATGCATCGGAGCCCGATTCACGACCACCGCCGGTTTCTTTTTCGCCACCGAACGCGCCGCCGATCTCCGCGCCGCTCGGACCAATGTTGACGTTGGCGATGCCGCAGTCGCTGCCCACCGCCGACATGAACTGCTCGGCCTCACGCACGTCGGTGGTGAAAATGCACGACGACAAGCCTTGTGGCACGGCGTTGTTCAGGCGCAGGGCTTCGTCGAAATCCTTGTAGCCAACCACATACAGAATCGGCGCGAAGGTTTCGCTGCACACCACATCGCTCTGCTCCGGCATTTCAACGATGGCTGGCGAGACGTAGTAAGCGTTCGGGAACTTGTCTTCCAGTTGACGCTTGCCCCCGAACACCCGGCCGCCTTCGCTCAAGGCCTGCTCCAGAGCGTCCTGCATGTTTTCGAAACTGTGCTTGTCGATCAGCGGACCGACCAGGTTGCCTTCCAGCGGGTTGCCGATGCGCACTTTGGAGTAAGCGGCTTTCAGACGGGTGACGATCTCTTCTTTCACCGATTCATGGGCAATCAGACGTCGCAGCGTGGTGCAACGCTGACCCGCGGTGCCGACGGCACTGAACAGGATCGCGCGCACGGCCATGTCCAGGTCGGCACTTGGGCCAAGGATCATCGCGTTGTTGCCGCCCAGTTCGAGAATGCTGCGAGCGAAACGTGCGGCGATCTTCGGTGCCACTTCGCGGCCCATGCGGGTGCTGCCGGTGGCGCTGATCAGTGCGACACGCGGGTCATCGACCAGCGCTTCACCGGCATCGCGGCCGCCGATGATGACTTGGCTCAGGTGCGGTGGCGCATCGCTGAAGTTTTTCAGTACACGGTCGAAGAGCGCCTGGCAGGCCAGGGCGGTCAGCGGGGTTTTTTCCGACGGTTTCCAGATCACCGGGTTACCGCAGACCAGCGCCAGCGTAGTGTTCCAGGCCCAGACCGCCACCGGAAAATTGAACGCGCTGATCACGCCGACAATGCCCAGCGGGTGCCAGGTCTCGCGCATGTGGTGGCCAGGACGCTCGGAAGCGATGGTCAAACCGTACAGCTGACGGGACAGACCGACGGCGAAGTCGCAGATGTCGATCATTTCCTGAACTTCGCCCAGGCCTTCCTGAGTGATCTTGCCAGCTTCCCAGGACACCAGCTCGCCGAGGTCGGCCTTGTATTCACGCAGGATATCGCCCAGCTGACGCACCAGTTCACCACGGCGCGGGGCCGGAACCTTGCGCCACAATTCGAACGCATGATCTGCGCGACTGATGTGCTGCTCGACCTCAGCGGCACCTTCCCAGTTCACGGCAGCGATCTGGCTGCCATCGATCGGCGAATGCACCGGCACTTTGCCGTTCTGGTACAGGGCCGGGTTTACACCAAGACGATCAAGCAATGCGGCAACCATGGGTCACTCCTCAAGCAAAAAACAGAACGTTTGCAGCCGGAAAATCACGACTGATCAGACCTGTAGTTTTAGCGCTCCTGAGGTTACCCAACAAACGACCTTTAAGAGAGATATCATTCCGTTTATTCATGCTGTGCATTACCCGCAATAAAGAGACAAGAAGAAAGGACCGCCCATGCTGAACAAACGCTATCTGCCATCGATCACCGCGTTGCAATGTTTCGAGGCTGTCACGCGGCACTTGAGCTTCACCCGGGCCGCCGAAGAGCTGAACCTGACCCAAAGTGCCGTCAGCAAACAGGTCGCGCAACTCGAAGAGTTGTTGCAGCACCTGCTGTTCCGGCGGGTGCGCCGACGCCTGCAAATGACCCCGGCCGGTGATTTGTACCTGGTGGAAGTGCGAAAAATACTCACACAGGTCGAGATGTCGACCCATTACCTGCGTTCCTACGGCGGTGAAACCGAAGTCTTGCGCGTCTCCACGCCTCCGACCTTTGGCGCCCGCTGGCTGGTGCCACGCTTGAAAGGCTGGCGGCTGCGCCATCCCTCGATCCATCTGGACCTGTGCAGCGAACAGGAAGCCGACGATCTGCTGCAAGGTCGCAGCGATCTGGCGTTCTATTTTGGCCAGGGCTCAAGGCCCGGCACCGAATGCCTGAAGCTGTTCGGCGAAGAACTTGTCCCTGTGTGTGCACCGGGCAGCCTGCCGGACACACCGTTTACCGATCCGACGCAACTCACCGACTTGGTCCTGTTGCAAAACGCTTCGCGTCCCCAGGCCTGGCACGATTGGTTCGACAGTCAGGGCTATCACACCGAACACAGCTACCACGGCCCACGCTTCGAAACCTTTTACATGTGCATCCGCGCAGCCCAGGTCGGCTGCGGCGTGGCGCTGTTGCCGAAGTTTCTGGTGGAAGAGGAATTGGCTGACGGCAAACTGGTCATACCCTGGCAGCACGCAATGCCCAGCACCGACGCCTATTACCTGGCGTATCCGGAGCATTCGGCGGAAGTGCCGAAAGTGCGGGATTTTGTGAAGTGGATGTTGGAGCAGATTGATAGCCCGGACATGCCGCAAATTCAGGGTTACACCTGATACCTGTGGGAGCGGGCTTGCTCGCGAAATCGGTGGGTCAGACGACATCAATATCAACTGACAGATTGCATTCGCGAGCAAGCCCGCTCCCACAGGATCTACCGCGGTCTAAAAAAACGCTGGCAATAACCGCCACTGATATGCGCCACTAGCCCCATTCATTGAAACAGCTGCAACGTCGCTGCCACGGGCCGCGGCCAGCCTGGAGAACCCCCGTTATGAGCGAGAGTGTGTTTGCCGATCGCATCGTGCAGAACCTGCTCGACACCGACTTCTACAAACTGACGATGATGCAGGCGGTGCTGCACAACTACCCGAATGTGGAAGTCGAATGGGAGTTTCGTTGCCGTAACAGTGAAGATCTGCGCCCTTACCTGGCGGAGATCCGCTTCCAGATCGAGCGACTGGCCGAGCTGAGCCTGAGTGCCGATCAGTTGAGTTTCATGGAGCGCATCAGCTTCATGAAGCCGGATTTCCTGCGTTTTCTCGGTTTGTTCCGCTTCAACCTGCGCTACGTCCACACCGGCATCGAGAACGGCGAATTGTTCATCCGCCTGCGCGGGCCGTGGCTGCATGTGATCCTGTTCGAAGTGCCGCTGCTGTCCATCGTCAGCGAAGTGCGCAACCGCTATCGCTACCGGGAGATCGTGCTGGAGCAGGCGCGCGAGCAGCTCTATCGCAAGTTCGACTGGCTGACCGCCAACGCCAGCAGCGACGAATTGTCCGAACTGCAGGTAGCCGATTTCGGCACTCGCCGTCGCTTCTCGTACCGTGTGCAGGAAGAAGTAGTGAACGTGCTCAAGCACGATTTCCCCGGGCGCTTCGTCGGCACCAGCAATGTGCATTTGTCCCGGGAACTGGACATGAAACCACTGGGCACCATGGCCCACGAGTGGATCATGGCCCATCAACAACTCGGCCCACGGCTGATCGACAGCCAGATCGCCGCCCTCGATTGCTGGGTCCGCGAATATCGAGGTTTGCTCGGGATCGCCCTGACCGACTGCATCACCACCGATGCTTTCCTCAACGATTTCGACCTGTACTTCGCCAAGCTCTTCGACGGCCTGCGCCACGACTCCGGGGATCCGGTGATCTGGGCGGAAAAAGCCATCGCCCACTATCACAAGCTCGGCATCGACCCGATGAGCAAGACTCTGGTGTTCTCCGACAGTCTGACGTTGCCCAAGTCGCTGGAAATATTTCGCGCGTTGCGCGGTCGGATCAATGTCAGCTTCGGCATCGGCACCAACCTGACGTGCGATATTCCGGGTGTCGAACCGATGAGCATCGTGCTTAAAATGGCGGCCTGCAACGGCCAGCCGGTGGCAAAGATCTCCGACGAGCCTGGCAAGACGCACTGCAAAGACCCGAATTTCGTCGCCTATTTGCGACATGTTTTTAAAGTTCCTGCCGCCCTTTCCAGCACATCAGGCCCATCAAGCAAGGAGTGAATTCATGCAAGCCGTACAGCGTGAGATTGCTGAGCAGCTCAAGGTTCAACCACCGTTCGCCGACCAGGCCGCCCTTGAAGCGGAAGTCGCCCGGCGGATCATCTTCATCCAGGATTGCCTGGTCGATTCCGGGCTCAAGGCTTTGGTCCTGGGCATCAGCGGCGGTGTCGATTCCCTGACCGCCGGCCTGCTGGCGCAACGCGCCATGCGCGAGCTGCGCACACGCACAGGTGACGACAGCTACAAATTCATCGCCGTGCGCCTGCCGTACGAAACCCAGTTCGATGAACACGACGCCCAGGCCTCGGTGGATTTCATTGCCCCGGACGAACGCCACACGGTGAACATCGGCCCGGCGGTCAAAGCCTTGGCCAATGAAGTCGCAGCCTTCGAAGGCAAGCATGCGGTTTCGGTGGATTTCGTGCTCGGCAATACCAAGGCGCGGATGCGCATGGTCGCCCAATACACCATTGCCGGCGCCGCTAATGGTCTGGTGATCGGCACCGACCACGCGGCGGAAGCGGTGATGGGTTTCTTCACCAAGTTCGGTGACGGCGCGTGTGACCTGGCACCGCTGAGTGGGCTGGTGAAAAACCAGGTTCGGGACATCGCCCGCAGCTTCGGCGCGCCGGAGTCGCTGGTGGAGAAAATCCCGACTGCGGACCTTGAAGACTTGTCGCCTGGCAAGCCGGACGAAGCGTCTCACGGCGTGACTTACGCCGAGATCGACGCGTTCCTGCAGGGTGAACCGGTGCGCGAGGAAGCGTTCAAGATCATTTGCGATACGTATAAAAAGACTCATCACAAGCGCGTGATGCCGTTCGCGCCTTGAATTTGGGCGCGGCCTGTACGGACGCCTTCGCGGGCAAGCC
>DQGF01000501.1 GCA_003525045.1 Pseudomonas sp.
TAGCGGGCGTCGACCAGGATGATCGCCAGGTCACAGGTAGACGCACCGGTGGCCATGTTGCGGGTGTACTGCTCATGGCCGGGGGTATCGGCGATGATGAATTTGCGCTTGGCGGTGGAGAAGTAGCGGTAAGCGACATCGATGGTGATGCCCTGCTCGCGCTCGGCCTGCAGGCCGTCGACCAGCAACGCCAGGTCGATGTCATCGCCGGTGGTGCCGACTTTTTTCGAGTCGCGGGTAATGGCTTCCAGGTGATCTTCGTAGATCATCTTGGAGTCGTGCAGCAGGCGCCCGATCAGGGTGCTCTTGCCGTCGTCGACGTTGCCACAGGTCAGAAAGCGCAGCATTTCCTTGCGTTCGTGCTGGCCCAGGTAGGCGAGGATGTCCTCGCTGATCAAATCGGATTGGTGGCTCATTGGGGTTAAGCTCCGAGCTGTAAGCTTCAAGCGGCAAGCTTGTCGGCGTACAGCTAGTCAGAAATTTTGTTGATCAAGCCGCAGAGCATTTTTGAAAGCTCGCGAGTTTCTGTAATCCAATTTTCAGCCAGTGGATCGGCGATGTAAGCAATTTCACGGGCAATGAGGAGTTGGGTGCGTAACTCCCCACAGGAAGCCTTGGCGATCCAAAGAAAACGTACTTTTTCCTTGGCACTGCGCCGTTCCATGCCTTCAGCAATATTGGAAGGCATCGAAAGTGCGGAGCGGGTGATTTGATCCTTGAAACCAAAGTCCCTGCAACGCGCAAACTCTCTGTAAATACCCACCGCCAAACACTTGCTACGCTGCCAAACAACCAGTCTCTCGAAATCCATAACGAGCAACCCAATCACGGCTCGCAGCAACCGGCCACAAGCACCAAACCACAACGTTACGCATACCGCCGTTAACTTGCAGCTTGCCGCTTGTAACTCAACGCTTAGAAATACCCCTGCCGTTTCTTTTCTTCCATCGAGCCTGCGCCATCGTGGTCGATGACCCGGCCCTGGCGTTCGGAAGTTCGCGTCAGGAGCATTTCCTGAATGATGTCGGTCAGGCTGGTGGCCTCGGACTCGACCGCACCGGTCAACGGGTAGTCACCCAGTGTGCGGAAACGGACTTTCTTCTTGACGATGCGCGCCTTGTCTTCGTCGCTCAGGTGGTTGAGCAGGCGTTCGTCGTCGATCATGATCCAGGTGCCATTCATCTCGATGACGTCGCGCTCGGCGGCGAAGTACAGCGGCACGATCGGGATGCCTTCGAGGTAGATGTACTGCCAGATGTCCAGTTCGGTCCAGTTCGACAGCGGGAATACGCGGATCGATTCGCCCTTGTTGACGTTGCCGTTGTAGACGTTCCACAACTCCGGGCGCTGGTTTTTCGGGTCCCAGCGGTGCTTGGTGTCACGGAAGGAGTACACGCGCTCTTTGGCACGGGACTTCTCTTCATCGCGACGGGCACCACCGAAAGCGGCGTCGAAGCCGTGCTTGTCGAGGGCCTGCTTGAGGCCTTCGGTTTTCATGATGTCGGTGTGCTTGGCACTGCCGTGGGTCAGCGGGTTGATGCCCTGCGCCACGCCCTCGGGATTGACGTGCACAATCAGGTCCAGTCCAAGCTCTTCGACCATGCGGTCGCGGAACGTGTACATTTCCTTGAACTTCCACTGGGTGTCGACGTGCATCACCGGGAATGGAAGTTTGCCCGGGAAGAATGCCTTGCGCGCAAGGTGCAGCATTACGGCGGAGTCTTTACCGACGGAGTACAGCATCACCGGGTTATCGAACTCGGCGGCGACCTCGCGGATGATGTGGATGCTTTCGGCCTCCAGCTGTTTCAGATGCGTCAGTTTGTCGACCATAGCTACTCACGAAAACGATCTTATGGACGGCCAGCGGGCCGTGTTCGAGCGGGGAATCCTAGCACAGCGACCTCTTCTAATCAGGACGCGGACTAGATCGAAAGGGTATATGAATATACCCCCGCGTTTGGGGCTCTGTAGGAGCGAGGCTTGCCCGCGAAGAACGATACTCGGTATGCCTGATGCACCGCGTAATCGTTCTTCGCGGGCAAGCCTCGCTCCTACAGGGCAACCCCATTCAGTTTTGAAATCAGATAGGGTTCGGGCAATCGATGAAGATGTGCTCCAGGGCGAAACGTCGCGCCAGATAGTCACCCAGCGCTTGAACACCATAACGCTCGGTGGCGTGGTGACCGGCGGCGATGAAGCTGATGTCGTTTTCCCGGGCGCTGTGGAAGGTTTGCTCGGAGGCTTCACCGCTGAGGTACAGGTCGACGCCGGCCAGGACCGCCTGATCGATGTAACCCTGACCGCCACCGGTGCACCAGCCAACGCGGCGGATCATCTCGCTGCCTTCGATCAGCAACGGTTCGCGGCCCATGACTTCCTGAACGCGGCGGGCAAAATCGCGGGGCGTTACCGGCTCGTTCAGTGAACCGACCAGACCGACAACTTTAAGGTTGTCCGGGTCCAGCGGGCCTTCGACTGTGATGTCCAATTGACGCGCCAACTGCACGTTGTTCCCGACTTCGGGGTGCAAATCCAGCGGCAGGTGATAGGACAGCAGGCTGATATCGTGCTTGAGCAGGGTCTTCAGGCGACGCTGCTTCATGCCGGTGATGCACGGATTCTCGCCTTTCCAGAAATAACCATGATGCACCAACACCAGATCGGCGTTGGCTTCCACAGCGGCGTCGAGCAACGCCTGGCTGGCGGTGACGCCACTGACGATGCGCATCACCTGCGGCCGGCCTTCGACCTGCAAGCCGTTGGGGCAGTAATCGGCAATCTTGGCACTGTTCAGGTAACGGTCGGCTTCTTCGACCAGGGTGCTCAGGGCGACGGCCATAAAAGACTCCTAAATATCCCGTTCAGAGGCATGCTTCGCCTCGTATAATGCGCGACATTATGGGCGGTCTCATACCGCCTGCAACCTCTCAGGACGTGCTTAATGCTCAAGGCGCTGCGTTTTTCCGGCTGGCCGCTGTTGGCCGGCGTGCTTATCGCTCTGTTGATAATCCAGCGTTACCCGCAGTGGGTCGGGCTCCCAAGCCTCGACGTCAACCTGCAGCAAGCCCCGCAAACCACGATCATGCAACAGGGCCCGGTGTCCTATGCCGACGCAGTGACCACGGCCGCGCCGTCGGTGGTCAACCTGTACACCACCAAGGTCATCAACAAACCGAACCATCCGCTGTTCGAGGATCCGCAATTTCGCCGTTTCTTCGGCGACAACTCGCCCAAGCAGAAGCGCATGGAATCGAGTCTCGGCTCTGGCGTGATCATGAGCCCGGAAGGTTACCTGCTGACCAACAACCACGTGACCAGCGGCGCCGACCAGATCGTGGTCGCCTTGAAGGATGGCCGTGAAACCCTGGCCCGGGTGATCGGCAGCGACCCGGAAACCGACCTCGCGGTGCTGAAAATCGACTTGAAGCATCTGCCCTCGATCACCGTCGGCCGTTCCGACAACATCCGCATCGGCGACGTGGCCCTGGCCATCGGCAACCCGTTCGGTGTCGGCCAGACCGTGACCATGGGCATCATCAGCGCCACCGGGCGTAATCAGTTGGGCTTGAACAACTACGAAGACTTCATCCAGACCGATGCCGCGATCAACCCCGGCAACTCCGGCGGTGCGCTGGTGGATGCCAATGGCAACCTGACCGGCATCAACACGGCGATCTTTTCCAAGTCCGGCGGTTCGCAAGGCATCGGTTTCGCGATTCCGGTCAAACTGGCCATGGAGGTGATGAAGTCGATCATCGAACACGGCCAGGTGATTCGCGGCTGGCTCGGGATTGAAGTGCAACCGCTGAGTCAGGAATTGGCGGAGTCTTTCGGATTGTCGGGACGTCCGGGCATTGTGGTCGCGGGGATTTTCCGTGATGGCCCGGCGCAGAAGGCCGGCCTGCAATTGGGCGACGTGATCCTCGCCATAGACGGTGAACCGGCCGGCGATGGTCGGCGTTCGATGAACCAGGTGGCGCGGATCAAGCCGACCGACAAGGTCTCGATCCAGGTGATGCGCAATGGCAAGGAGCTCAAGCTCACGGCGGAAATCGGCTTGCGTCCGCCGCCGGCACCGGTCAAAGAGAAAGAAGAAGAGTAGTCGGCTACACAAAGCCCTTGTAGGAGCGAGGCTTGCCCGCGAAGAACGATGACTCGGTGCATCAGGTACACCACGTTATCGTTCTTCGCGGGCAAGCCTCGCTCCTACAGGGGCTGCGATCTTTTGATCTTGATTTCCCGGGGATCCAT
>DQGF01000436.1:0-4143 GCA_003525045.1 Pseudomonas sp.
GGCTTGCAGGGAACTGCTGTTACGCGGGCCGGCACTGCTCAAGAATTGCTCGCGATATGCGGCCAGCGTTGGCGCCACCGGAGCGTCGGGCGAGGTGCGGGTCATTTGCAGCAGGCGTTTTTCGAGGATGCCATCCAGTGCGGGTTCGGCGGGGAAGCGCAGGGTGTCGATGTTCACCAGCGGGCAGTCCTGGTTGGTACAGCCCGGTTTCAGCTGCTCGGAGGCATCGCGGGTGGTTTCCAGCGGCGCCCGGTAGTTGGGCTGGAACAGGCTCTGGCAAGCGCCCAGGGTCAGGGCGATTGCAGCCACGGAGGCGATTTTAAAAAGCGACATGGGCGTCCTTCATAAAACAGGGAAAGGCGAAAAGTTACCCGCTTCGACTCTCGGCGGGGTAATCAGTTCGCCACTAAGCTAATTAGAGTTGGTTTCGCCCTCACCGTCTATCCCGCTGGCTGGAAAGGGGCTGCATCGAAGGTCATGGGCGAGTTAGGATGGCGCGAAGTCGAGGCTGGAGCCTCGGTGTAGAAACGAGGATTGTCATGACTGATTTTGCCAACGCCATTCCGACCGCCGTTGAGATCGTTCGGCGCGAAAAGTGCTTCGAGGGTTTCTACCAGCTCGATCGCGTGCACTTGCGCCACGAACTGTTTGCAGGCGGCATGAGTCGCGAGATCAATCGTGAAGTGTTTGTGCGCCACGATGCGGTGTGCGTGCTGCCTTACGATCCCCTGCGCGACGAAGTGGTGTTGATCGAGCAGTTTCGCGTCGGCGCCATGGGCAAGATCGACAATCCGTGGTTGGTCGAACTGGTCGCCGGTCTGATCGATAAGGATGAAGAACCGGAAGCAGTTGCTCACCGTGAAGCGCAGGAGGAAGCTGGGCTTGTATTCGGGGCGCTCTGGCCGATGACCAAATATTTTCCATCGCCGGGCGGCAGCAATGAATTCGTGCATTTGTACCTGGGGCGCTGCGACAGTAACGGGGTCGGCGGCCTGCATGGGCTGGAGGAAGAAGCAGAAGATATCCGCGTCACGGTCTGGGCCTTCGAAGATGCCCTGCAAGCCGTACGCGACGGACGTATTGCCAACGCGGCCAGCATCATTGCCTTGCAGTGGTTAGCTTTGAACCGCGCTGAAGTGAGGGGGTTATGGTCGTAAACAAGCTGCGCGATCGCTATCGGGTGGACCTCGTGGGCCTGCAAGCCTCCTGCGAGGCAAACTACGCGCGCCTCATGCGACTGCTGCCGGACATGCGCAACGAGCCGCAGGCGCGGCGCATTGCCGTGACCCACGGCGACCAGATGCTCGGCGTGCTGGCACTCGAAGTGCTGCAGGTCTGTCCATACACAACGACCCTGCAAGTGCGCCAGGAACACAGCCTGCCGTGGCTGCCGGTGCCGCAGCTGGAAGTTCAGGTCTATCACGACGCGTGCATGGCCGAGGTCGTCAGCGCCGAACATGCACGGCGTTTTCGCGGCGTCTATCCTTACCCGAACGCCTCAATGCATCAGCCGGACGAAAAGGCTCAGCTGAATATGTTTCTGGGCGAATGGCTGAGCCATTGCCTGGCTTGCGGACACGAGTATGCGGTTGTGCGCTGATGTGAACTGCGTCAGGTTCACAGGTTTCCCCTTTTGATCGTCCCCCAGCATAATTGCGGCACTCATCCA
Organism: Pseudomonas sp.; assembly: GCA_003525045.1. Lineage (GTDB taxonomy): Bacteria > Pseudomonadota > Gammaproteobacteria > Pseudomonadales > Pseudomonadaceae > Aquipseudomonas. The sequence continues at coordinate 1,670 of DQGF01000436.1, forward strand.
TCCCGTGACGCCCTGGGAGAACGCCTTGCCAAGCGTATCCACATTGACCACCGCCGATTCGGCGTTGCTGGTGCAACTCTCCGACAGTCATCTGTTTGCCGAGGCGGACGGGACGTTGCTGGGCATGAACACGCGTGACAGCCTGCAAAAAGTCATCGAGCTGGTACGCCAGCAACAGCCGCAGATCGATCTGATCATTGCCAGTGGCGATCTTTCCCAGGACGGGACGCTGGAATCCTATCAACAGTTTCGCAACCTGACCCGGCAGCTCGATGCGCCGGCGCGCTGGATTCCCGGCAATCACGACGAGCCACAGATCATGGCCGAGGCTGCCGTGCAGAGTGCATTGCTGGAGCCGGTGGTGGACATCGGTAACTGGCGAGTCACGCTGCTCGATTCGGCAGTACCGGGCTCGGTACCGGGGTATCTGCAGGACGAACAGTTGCAGTTGCTGGCCCGCTCGCTGAGCGAGGCACCGGATCGGCATCATCTGGTGTGCTTTCATCATCATCCGGTGTCGATCGGCTGTGCGTGGATGGAACCGATTGGATTGCGCAATCCAGAAGCCTTGTTTGCGGTGCTGGACCGGTTTCCGCAGGTGCGTGCTGTTTTGTGGGGGCATGTGCATCAGGAAATAGACCAGGATCGTCATGGTGTGCGCTTAATTGCATCGCCTTCGACCTGCATTCAGTTCGAACCGGGGAGCGAGGATTTCAAGGTGGGGGACCAGGCGCCGGGGTATCGATGGTTGCGGTTGTTGCCGGATGGTCAGCTTGAAACTGGGGTGGAGCGCGTGACGGGGTTCGACTTTACGGTGGATTACGGCTCCGACGGCTACTGACTTTTTTGTCACTCGGTAAGACCGAGTTGCGGCCTTCGCGAGCAAGCCCGCTCCCACACTGGATCTTCTGTGAACACAAATTTTTTGTGCGACCGGGATCAAATGTGGGAGCGGCGGTGCGGCGATCCGACTTGCTCGCGAAGGCGTCGGCACAGGCGCCCCGAATTCCACGGATATCCCCGATTCCCTGTAAACTGCGCCTCTTTACCCGACGCACAGGGAGCTCAAATGTCCGGTTCGATCCTCTATATCCATGGTTTCAACAGCGCGCCGGCCTCGAACAAGGCCACTCGGTTGATCCAGGTGATGGACCAACTGGGCTTGAGCGATCAGTTGCGCGTTCCGTACTTGCATCACCATCCCCGTGAGGCCATCGGTCAGCTGGAGCAGGCGATTGAGGAGCTTGGGCGGCCATTGCTGGTCGGCAGCTCACTCGGCGGCTACTATGCGACTCACTTGGCCGAACGCCATGGCCTCAAGGCCCTGTTGATCAACCCTGCCGTCAGTCCGCACCGGATGTTCGACGGATATCTGGGGGCGCAGAAAAACCTGTATACCGATGAGGCCTGGGAGTTGACCCACGACCACGTGACGGCCCTGGCCGAGCTGGAAGTGCCGGCGCCCCAGGATCCGCAGCGGTATCAGGTATGGTTGCAAACCGGCGACGAAACGCTGGACTACCGCCTCGCCCAACAGTATTACCGAGCCTGTGCCTTGCGCATCCAGGCCGGCGGCGACCATGGTTTCCAGGGTTTTGCCGCGCAACTTGCGGCGCTGCTGAGTTTTGCCGGCATTGGCGCAGATGTGTATCAGGCGATCGATTTCACTGCACTGTGACTGCCTTTTTTCACTGAGCTTTTTTTTCACTGAGCAATTTTTTCACTGAAGGACGACGAGACCCCATGGCCACTCCCGGCGCTAGCTCTTATAACGCAGACGCCATCGAAGTCCTCTCGGGCCTCGACCCGGTACGCAAACGCCCCGGCATGTACACCGACACCAGTCGGCCGAACCACCTTGCCCAGGAAGTCATCGACAACAGCGTCGACGAAGCCTTGGCCGGGCACGCGACGTCGGTGCAAGTCATCCTGCACGCCGATCACTCTGTGGAAGTCAGCGACGACGGCCGTGGCATGCCGGTGGACATTCACCCCGAAGAAGGCGTGTCGGGCGTCGAGCTGATCCTCACCAAGCTCCACGCGGGCGGCAAGTTTTCCAACAAGAACTACCAGTTCTCCGGCGGTTTGCACGGGGTGGGTATTTCGGTGGTCAACGCCTTGTCGACCGAAGTCCGGGTGCGGGTAAAGCGTGACGGCAACGAATACCAGATGACTTTCGCAGATGGTTACAAAAAAACCGACCTCGAAGTGATCGGTACCGTCGGCAAGCGCAACACCGGTACCAGCGTGTTCTTCGCGCCGGACCCGAAGTACTTCGATTCACCTAAATTCTCCATCAGCCGCCTCAAGCACGTGCTCAAGGCCAAGGCCGTTCTGTGCCCGGGGCTGCTGGTCAGCTTTGAAGACAAGGCCAGCGGCGAGAAAGTCGAATGGCATTACGAAGACGGCCTGCGTTCCTACCTGGTCGACGCGGTCAGCGAATTTGAGCGCCTGCCAGACGAGCCGTTCTGCGG
>DQGF01000436.1:4431-4552 GCA_003525045.1 Pseudomonas sp.
TGCCGGACGAGCCGTTCTGCGGCAGCCTGGCCGGTAACAAAGAAGCGGTCGATTGGGCGCTGCTGTGGTTGCCGGAAGGCGGCGACAGCGTTCAGGAAAGCTACGTCAACCTGATCCCGAC
>DQGF01000214.1:0-1115 GCA_003525045.1 Pseudomonas sp.
TCCGCGACATTCTGCTCGGCGTGTTTTTTGTCAGTATCGGCATGCTGATCGACTTGCAACTGTTTGCCAGTCACGGCCTGTTGATCCTCGGCCTGACCCTTGGATTATTGCTGATCAAGGGCAGTGTGGTTGCGCTGCTGGTCAAATGGCGCGGGAGTGACAGCGAAACCGCGTGGCGCAGTGGCCTGGCATTGGCCCAAGGCGGCGAATTCTGTTTTGCATTGATGGCACAGATGCAACTGAACAACCTGATGCCCGCTGATTACGGCGGTCTGCTGCTGGCCGCGACATTCTGCTCGATGCTGGTCACACCCTTGCTGCTGCGCGCCGCCCCCCGCATCGCCACACGCCTGCACCGCAAGCCTAACGAAGAGGCGAAGCTCGAACAAATAAGCGCGCTCAATGCCGGGTTACACGGCCATGTGGTGATTTGCGGGTACGGGCGCGTCGGTCAGTCCATCGGTCGCTTTCTACGTCATGAGCAACAATCTTACATTGCACTGGACAGTGATCCGGTGCGCGTTCAGGAAGCCGCTGTCGCTGAAACCTGCGTGCATTATGGCGACTCCCGGCGTGGCGAACTGCTGGTCGCCGTGGGGCTGGAGCGGGCAATACTGCTGGTGATTGCCGTCGACAAGACCGACATCGCTTTGCTGATACTCAAGGAGGCACGCCGGTATAACCCGACCGTGCCCATCCTGGTGCGCACCCGCGATGACAGTCAGCTGGTCGAACTGAAAGACGCCGGCGCCAGCGAAGTCGTGCCCGAGTTGCTGGAGTCCAGCCTGATGCTCGCCTCCCATGCGTTGATCATGCTGGGCTTGCCGGGGCAACAGGTGCAGGACCGGGTCGACCAGGTACGGCATGACCGCTATCGCCTGCTGCACGGGTTTTATCCCGGCGCTGATGACGAAGAAACCTAGCGGGACATTCAGTCCTGGCTGACAGCGCCGATCTTGTGCACGGACAAGTCCGCGCCGTAATACTCTTCTTCCTGGCTCAGGCGCAGACCATGGAACGCCTTGATCACGCCATAGACGGTAAAGCCACCGACCAGCGCCACCACGACGCCCAGCGCGGTACCGATCAACTGGCTGATCAGGCTGACCCCGCCC
>DQGF01000214.1:1425-13589 GCA_003525045.1 Pseudomonas sp.
CGCGCCCTGGCCAAAAATGCCGCAGGCGATTCCGCCCCAGACGCCACACAAACCATGCAATGGCCAGACACCCAGTACATCGTCGATATGCCATTTGCTCTGGGCTGCGGTAAAGCACCAGACAAACAGCGCACCGGCAACGACACCGGTCATCAGCGCACCTATCGGGTGCATCAGATCGGAGCCGGCGCAGATCGCCACCAACCCGGCCAGCGGGCCGTTGTGCAGAAAACCCGGGTCATTGCGGCCGACGATCAGCGCCGCCACGGTGCCGCCGACCATGGCCATCAGCGAATTCACCGCCACCAGACCGCTGATACCTTGCAGGGTTTGCGCACTCATCACGTTGAAACCGAACCAGCCAACGATCAAGATCCACGATCCCAATGCCAGGAAAGGAATGCTCGAGGGTGCGAATGCCACCAGTTTTCCGTCGCGATAACGACCATTGCGTGGCCCGAGCAACAACACCGCCGCCAGCGCCAGCCAGCCACCCATGGCGTGGACCACCACGGAGCCTGCAAAATCATGGAAGCTGGCGCCAAAGCGTTCCAGCAACCAGGCTTGCATGCCAAAGTTGCCGTTCCAGACCAGGCCTTCGAAAAACGGATAAATGAACGCCACGATCAAGGCCGTCGCGCACAACTGCGGGACGAACCGGGCTCGCTCGGCGATTCCACCGGAAATGATCGCCGGGATCGCCGCGGCAAAGGTCAGCAGAAAGAAAAACTTGACCAACCTGTAGCCATGATCGGCATTGATCACCGCCGCCGGTTGCATGAAGGTGACCCCATAGGAAATCCAATAGCCTATAAAGAAATAGGCCAGGGTCGAAATGGCGAAGTCGCTGAGAATCTTCGACAGGGCGTTGACCTGGTTCTTTTGTCGGACCGTGCCGACTTCAAGAAAGGCAAAACCGGCGTGCATGGCCAGCACCATGACCGCGCCACCCAGTATGAACAACGTGTTGGAGCTATGGATCAGACTGTCCACAGCGCTTTGCAGATTTTCCATGGGATTGGCAGACCTGAAGGCTAAAAAAGCACCAAAGCAGTTCACGCAGACAATTCATGCACCAAGTTGCAACCTTTCGGGACCAATACAGGGACCCGATGAGCCACTTTGGCGCACAAGGTGGGAACCTTTGCGCGAGTTTTCGTTATTTGAGATAAGGTTTTGCTCGAATCATGCCCGGCAACAGCGCAATGGCGCAGGCGGACGCACCACGACATAGCAAAAGTTGTACCAGTCATTTGTACTGAACCTTCGCGCAAGGCTCATACTCGAACGCAACAGAAGCCACTTACGGAGATCCACCAATGGCCAGCATCAAGGCAAAGACTGCTCAAGAAATTCTGATGAATGATTTTCAAACACTGGTCAGCGACACCGAGCGGTTGCTGGAACACACCGCAACGCTGGCTGGGGATCAGGCCGATGAATTGCGCTCGCAAATCCACGACAGTCTGCTGCGTGCCCGCGAAACCTTGAAACTGACCGAAGATTCCCTGCGCGAACGCGGCAAGGCCGCCGTTACCGCGACCGAAGACTATGTTCAGGCCAACCCATGGCAATCGGTCGGGATCGCCGCAGGCGTGGGTTTCCTGATTGGTCTGCTGGCCACTCGGCGCTGATTATGGCGATCGGCGAATCTGGCTCGTCCGCGACGGGCCCAAGCTCCTCACCGCGGCGCCTGGGCGCCGCTTTCCTGGGACTGTTGCACAGCCATGTCGAACTGTTCGGCATCGAATTGCAGGAACAAAAAGCCCGCACCGTCAGCCTGTTGCTGTTCGCCGGCCTGGCGCTGGTGTTTGCCTTGCTGTTGCTGGTGGGTTTGTCGACGCTGGTGTTGATCCTGTTTTGGGACACCTATCGCCTGCCAGCCATCATCGGGCTCTGCGTGTTCTATACCCTCGCGGCCATTTTCTGTGGGATGCGCTTGAGAGCAGCGATTTTCGATGAGTCCTCGCCCTTCCATGGCACTCTGGAAGAATTGGCCAATGATCGGGAGCGCCTGCTGCCATGAGCCTGCCTGAACTGCCTCACAACAGCTCGCGCACGGAAATGCGCAAGGCGTTGATCCGCCTGCGCATGGAAATGCATCGCCAGGAAATCCGCCACGAATCCACGCAACTGTTGCAACCACTGCAGCGTGTGCGCGGGATGACGCAAAACCTGCACAATGGCTTCGGCATCAAACACGCCCCGCTCTGGGGCGTGGCGGCCGTGACCTTACTGGGTTTTCTAACCGGCAAAGGCGCCAAAAGTGGCGGCACCAGCAGCCTGACCCGACTGGTGCGCCTGGGGACCACGCTGGGTCCATTGATCAAGCTGGTTATGCAAGGCTCCTCACGTAACCATTAAGCCACCCTCTGGCTGCATTCTTGCAACGCCACCGGGATGAACCTCTTTATCAAGGGGTTCAGACCTGCGTGCCTACCTGGCCATCGGGCTCAACCAGAACAAGACCTTAATGAGGAGACTTCGTGATCGAGGGGCAACCGCTCGCCTGCTTTCAGCCGTTCATCGATACCGCCACTGGCCGTATTGCTGGCGTCGAAGCCCTGGGCCGACTGCGTCAGGCCGATGGTCAACTGACCTCCGTGGGGCCGCTGTTCGCCGCCCCGGGCATACCCGCTATCGCTCTGCGCCGGCTCGATCGGCAGATCCGCGACAACGCTTTGAGCCGCCTGCATGAAGCGCCCCCGGACTGGTTTCTCAGCTTGAACATGTCACCGCGCTGGATCAGCCGCTTGCGACCCGACCAGGCCCTGCCAAGCCTCAAGCAACTGAGCCGGCATGGTGTCGACCCCGGGCGAATCGTGTTCGAGATCACCGAGCTGGAGGGCGATATCCAGCGTCTGGCGCATGTGGTGGCGCGCTACCGGCAAGCCGGTGCGCGGATTGCCATCGATGATTTCGGTGCCGGCTACTCGCAGCTCGATCGCGTGCTGGCCCTGCAACCGGATATTCTCAAGCTCGATATGCGTTTATTCCAAGCTGCTGCGTTAGGCGGCCCCAGTAGCGACGTGGTCAAGGCCCTGGCGCAAATGGCGGAAAAAACCGGTTGCTGGATTATTGCCGAAGGGGTGGAAACCGATGCGCAACTCAATTTCGCCCTGGAGTGCGGTTCGCGTTATGTGCAGGGTTTTCTGTTTGCCCGGGCGCAAGAGGATTTCTTTGCCTCTGACGCCTTTGTCGAGCGTTTCGCGCAACTGCGCCAGCGCTATGTTCAACACAAACTGGCCGAGCGCGGTCGTTTGATGAGCATGCGCCAGCAACTCTGCGAGCTGATGGCCATTCTGCAGGCCTGGGCTCAGGCCCAGGCGCCGGTCAGCGCCTTGCCGCAACTGGATGCTTTCCCCTGGCTGTTGCGCTTCTATCAATGCGACCGCCACGGCACGCAATTGACGCCTAACCTTGAATGGCGCAATAACCGCTGGGAAGCCGACAATCGCTACCTGGGCCACAATTGGTCATGGCGCCCGTACTTCTATCACTTGCTTGCCGAAGGCTGGGATGAGCGCCGGTTGACGCTCTCCAATACTTACCGTGATGCCACCAGCAACCAGTACTGCCTCACCGCCGGGCAATTCTTCGACGATGGCGAACGACTGCTGCTCATCGATATCGATGCCGCCGGGCTGTAGGAGCCGAGCTTGCTCGCGATGGCGGTGTGTCAGGCAACGATGATGTCGACTAACACTCCCTCTTCGCGGGCAAACCTCGCTCCTACAGGGGTTGTGGTGTTTTTCCCTTGCAGACCATGGCGCGAACCCGGAAGCTAGGGATTCAGTCACCTGACGGAGCGAACCAGCCTTGGATTGGCACACCCTGCTTACCCGCGAACGCCTCGGAAAGCCTCTGCACAGCCCGGAAGAACTCGGCCGCAGCCCTTTCCACAAAGACCACGACCGCATCATTTTTTCGGGAGCGTTTCGCCGCCTCGGGCGCAAGACGCAGGTTCATCCAGTCACCAGTAACGATCACATCCACACGCGCCTGACCCATTCGCTGGAAGTCAGTTGCGTCGGCCGTTCCCTGGGCATGCGCGTCGGTGAAACCATCCGCCGTGCCCTGCCCGATTGGTGCGAACCCAGCGACCTGGGGATGGTTGTGCAATCGGCCTGCCTGGCCCACGACATCGGCAACCCGCCCTTCGGCCACTCCGGCGAAGACGCGATTCGACACTGGTTCCAGCAAGCCGCCGGTCGTGGCTGGCTGGATGACATGAGCGAAGTCGAACGCGATGACTTCCTCAATTTCGAAGGCAATGCCCAAGGCTTCCGAGTACTCACCCAGCTGGAATATCACCAGTTCGACGGCGGCACCCGGCTGACCTACGCCACCCTGGGCACTTACCTGAAATACCCCTGGACTGCCAGGCACGCAGATTCATTGGGCTACAAGAAGCACAAGTTCGGCTGCTATCAGAGTGAACTGCCGCTGCTGGAGCAAATCGCCCATAAGCTCGGCCTGCCACAACTCGAGGACCAGCGCTGGGCGCGTCATCCGCTGGTGTACCTGATGGAGGCCGCCGATGACATCTGCTACGCGCTCATCGATCTGGAAGATGGCCTGGAGATGGAGTTGCTGGAGTATGCCGAAGTCGAATCGCTGCTGCTGGACCTGGTGGGTGACGATTTGCCGGAAACCTATCGCCAGCTCGGTCCGCAGGATTCGCGCCGACGCAAACTGGCGATCCTGCGCGGCAAAGCCATTGAACACCTGACCAATGCCGCGGCCCGCGCATTTGTCGAGCAACAGGATACGTTGCTGGCGGGCCTGCTGCCCGGCGATCTGGTGGAGCACATGCATGGCCCTGCCAAGCGCTGCGTATTGAATGCCAAGGACATGGCGCGCAAAAAGATCTTCCAGGACAAGCGCAAGACCCTGCACGAAATCGGCGCCTACACCACGCTGGAGATCCTGCTCAATGCCTTCTGCGGTGCGGCACTGGAACAGCACAACGGTCGCACGCCCTCCTTCAAGAGCCGGCGCATCCTCGATCTGCTAGGTAACAATGCGCCCGATCCTTGCGGTCCCTTGCACACATCGTTTCTGCGCATGATTGATTTCATCGCGGGCATGACCGACAGCTATGCCGGTGACATGGCACTGGAAATGACCGGTCGCTCCAACCATTGACTGGACCCGGTTGATCAGCCATTGCGCCACCTGCAATGGCTGATCAGCCCTTGAAAATCCAAGTACATTCAACGCTCGCTGAATCCCCCTACAGCTCGTGGTAAGTGGACTGATCGTATGTGCGGGGTTCTCGCTCAATAATCACCCTCCACTGTACTCGACAGATGAAGCGTGAGTAATCCTATGTTCGATGACGATCTGCGCATCTTGCTGGTAGAAGATCACCCCTTTCAGCTCAGGGCGACTCAATACCTGCTTGAGAGTTACGGCTTCACTCAACTGACCCCCGCCGACAGTGCCGCAAGCGCGATGCAACACATGCTCAAGGCTGCGCAACCATTCGATATTCTTCTATGCGATCAATGCCTGCCCGACCTTCCCGGCCTTGAGTTGATTGAGTACGCCAGTCACTGGGGGATGATCAGGCAGGCCATACTACTAAGCAGCCTGACACCCGCAGAACTGGATGGGATCAAACAAATGGCTTATGAACATCGACTGCCATTGTTGGGTTACTTGCTCAAGCCGTTGAAACAATCCGAATTTCTAAACTTGTTGACCTTGGCTGCGCCATTAAAACAAGACCGAGATCCGGACATTAAAATTCCGACTCAAACACAATTTGCAACTTCCACAACAGGAGTTCCAACACCTCGACTAAACACCAACCACTGCCACCATCGTCATAATAAATCCAGTTGATACGTAGTCCTATTCCTTTTCATTTGTAGGAATCTTCCTATATTGCTGCTGCCGGTCCGTCAGTTCATGCGTCACCTCAACTATCTGAGCTAAGGTGCGCGCTTTATTCGCGCTCGTATGGGATTTGATTATGAACTCCGTTTTTATCGTCGACGATCACCCTGTCATCCGTCTTGCCGTCCGAATGCTGCTCGAACATGAAGGTTACAACGTCGTCGGCGAAACAGATAATGGGGTCGATGCCATGCAGATGGTTCGCGAATGCATGCCCGACCTGGTCATTCTCGATATCAGCATTCCCAAACTGGACGGACTGGAAGTTCTCGCTCGTTTCAACCAAATGTGTACACCGATAAAGACACTGGTATTAACGGCCCAGTGCCCGAAACTTTTCGGTATACGCTGCATGCAATCCGGCGCCTGCGGATATGTGTGTAAACAGGAAGAGCTGAGTGAACTGGTCAGCGCCATCAAAGCCGTGTTGTCAGGTTACAACTATTACCCGAGTCAGGCCCTGAGTCCTGTTCGTGGCGATGATGCGCATTATGCCGACCTGGAGTTGTTCAAGGCAGTCAACGACCGCGAACTGATGGTATTGCAACTTTTTGCCCAAGGTCGCACCAACAAGGAAATTGCCAAAGGCATGTTTCTGAGCAACAAGACGGTCAGCACTTATAAAAAACGACTCATGCAAAAACTCAAGGCCAAATCTCTGGTTGAACTCATCGAGATGGCAAAACGTAACGCATTAGTGTGAGAACCAGGATGCCCAGGCGCATAAAGGACTCTCTGATACTCATGGCCGCTGGTTTATGCCTGAGCACCTCGGTGCCCGCTGCACAGACTTCCAGCAAAAGTCTCACCCTGCTCAGTCGGTCATCGGCCGAACACCTGGAAGTCCAACTGGATCAATCCCAACGACAATGGATCAACAACAAGCGTGAACTGATTCTCGGTACGTCGGCCCCGGATTATCCACCCTTCGATCTGACCCTCAGCGGTCACGACTATGAAGGTTACACCGCCGATTACGCCGGCATCCTGGGCAAGTCCACCGGTTTGCCCATCAAGGTTCAACGCTTCGAGTCCCGGGGAGCTGCGATCGAGGCACTGGAAAGCGGCGAGGTCGACCTGCTCGGCACCGCCAATGGGTTCGAAGCTCACAATGCCGACATCGTGCTGTCCACACCCTACGCCGTGGATCAGCCGGTACTGGTGACGCGAGAAGACGAAAGCAGGTCCCTGACCAATGGTCTCGCTGGCCTGCGGCTGAGCATGGTGTATCACTATTTGCCACTGGAGGAAGTCAGGGCCGTATATCCCAAGGCAATCATCACGTCCTATCCGTCCTACCAGAATGCGATCAATGCGGTGGCTTTCGACCAGGCTGACGTCTTCCTCGGCGACACGATTTCCACCCACTACATGATCAACAAGGGGTACCTGAACAACATCCGCATGGCCAACTTCGGCAAACACGAAGCCCAGGGTTTCAGTTTTGCCGTGAACAAGCACAATCCCGAACTGCTCGGGATCATCAATGCGATGCTCATGGCCGTTCCCACCAACGAGCGGGAAAACATCGCCAAACGCTGGAGCGCCGGCAGTGACATATTGCTCACCGATCAAAAACTGCAGCTCAGTGACAACGAGGAACGCTGGCTGGCGCAACATCCGGTCGTGCGCGTGGTGGTCAACGAAGCTTTCGCGCCGCTGACGTTTTTCGACAACGACGGCAACTTCCGTGGCATTACCGCAGACCTGCTAGAACTGATCAGGTTGCGTACAGGTTTGCGCTTCGACGTCCGGCGCAGCCGAAGCGATGGTGAGATGATCGAGCAGGTCAACAACCATCAAGCCGACCTGATCGCCGCCCTGCTTCCCAGCGCCCAACGTGAAGCAACGCTGAGTTTCACCCGCCCCTATCTGCAAAACTCCTTCGTCCTGCTGACTCGCAAATCCGCCAGTAGTCCGACAAGCCTTGCTCAACTGCAGAACAAACGCCTGGCCATTGCTCAGGGCAATCCAATGGTGGATGTCTTGCGCAGGGAGTTCCCGCAGATCAAGCTGATCGAAACCCCGGACACCTTCAGCGCCGCGCAATGGCTCGCCGAGGGCAAGGTACAAGGTGCGGTAAGCTCGCTGGTGGTTGCCAACTTCTTCATGTCATCGCAGATTTTCGAGCACACACTTCGGATCAGTACCACCATTGGAACCCGGCAGGCTGCGTTTTCCCTGGCCACCGGCCGGGACGCCGGAGAACTGAACGCCATCCTCGACAAGGCGCTGCTGAGCGTGACGCCGGAAGAACTGGGCATCATCAACAGTCGCTGGCGCGGTTATTCGGCGTCCTCGCAAAATCCCTGGCGCACCTATCACCGACTGTTTTATCAGATCGTCATCGGCGCCGGCGTGCTGCTGCTGATTTCCGTTGCCTGGAACGCTTACATGCGTCGACAGATAAAGCAGCGTCAGGCGGCCGAGCGTGCATTGAACGATCAATTCGAATTCATGCGATCGCTGGTCAACGGGACGCCCCATCCCATCTACGTGCGCGATCGTCAAGGGCTGCTGCAAAGTTGCAACGACAGTTACCTGGAAGCCTTCTGCGCGAAACGCGAAGAGGTTATCGGTAAAAGCGTCATGCAGGGCAACATGAGCAATGCCTTTGAAGCGCAGGAATATCAAGCCGATTACCAGCGCGTCGTGGCCGAGGGCATACCGTTGATTCTCGACCGGCCGCTGCACATTGGTGGCCGCAGACTGACGATCTACCACTGGATCATTCCCTACCGCGATTCGAGCGGTGATGTGCAAGGCATCATTGGCGGCTGGATCGACATCAGCGAGCGGCGGCAACTGTTCGATGAGTTGCGCTGCGCGAAAGAACGGGCAGATGAAGCCAACCGGGCCAAAAGTACGTTTCTGGCGACCATGAGCCATGAGATCCGCACACCGATGAACGCGGTCATCGGCATGCTCGAACTGACGCTCAAGCGTATCGATCATCAGCACCCGGATCGTCCGGCCATCGATGTGGCGTACAACTCGGCAAAGGACCTGTTGGAACTGATCGGAGACATTCTCGATATCGCGCGAATCGAGTCCGGGCGCCTGAGCCTGAGCCCGGAACGCGTCAATCCCGGTGAGATCGTGACATCGGTGGTACGGATTTTCGATGGACTGGCGCGTCAGAAAAATCTTGAACTGCTGCTGGACTTCCACCCTGCCAATCCGGCGATCGATGTCGTGTTGGACCCGTTGCGCTTCAAGCAGGTGCTATCCAACCTGGTCAGCAACGCCATCAAGTTCACGGAGTACGGCCAGGTCAGGATCAGCGTCGATCTGCAACCCACCGAGGAGCCCGAGCGCGTGCGGATGCTGTTACACGTTCAGGACAGCGGCATAGGCATCAGCGAACAGGATCGGCAACGGCTGTTCGAACCCTTCGCTCAAGCCGATCACTTTGAACAGTCGAGCAGGGGTGGCGCAGGGCTGGGTCTGGTGATCAGTCGCAGTCTGTGCGAGATGATGGGCGGCAGCCTGCAGTTGAGCAGCCAGCCGGGGGTCGGCACTCAGGTCCAGGTTTCGCTGTTCCTGGCAACATTGCCCGGCGAGCAGCTCCCGGAGCCTGTTGAAGCGCCCATCCACTCCACGAGGTCCCCCCTGAACGTTCTGGTGGTCGACGATCATCCGGCCAATCGCTTGCTCATGTGTCAGCAGCTTGAGTTTTTGGGGCATCAGTTCAGTGTCGCAGCGGATGGCGCAGCGGGATTGGAGGCGTGGGAAGCACAGCCGTTCGATCTGGTGATTCTCGATTGCAACATGCCGATCATGAATGGCTACGAACTGGCCCGCGCCATTCGCCAACAGGAACAACAAACGCCACGCCCACCCTGTACCGTTCTGGGATTCACCGCCAATGCACAGCCAGAAGAAATACAGCGCTGCAAACAAGCCGGCATGGACGATTGCCTGTTCAAGCCTCTGACGCTGACAGCTTTGAGCCAATGGGTTGAAGGCATCGAGCCAACCGTCCGCGATCCGGCCTTCAGCCTGAAAGGGCTGCACCTGTTGACGGGGGGCAACCCTGTTCTGGAACAGCGGCTGTTGACCGAACTGTTGAACAGCAACCAGATGGACCGACAAGCGCTGCTGGCGCTGTCCCGGTCCGGGGATCGGCAGTCATTTCTCGATATTGCCCACAAGATCAAGGGCGCCGCTCGAATTGTTCAGGCCTCCCGCTTGATCGACAGCTGTGAGGCGCTCGAGATGGCCTGTCAGGACGTGTTCCATCACGCCGAAGTAACCGAATGCTGCAATGCCATAGGGAGCGCCATGCTCGAATTGGACCAGGCGTTGCAACAGCAAATTCGGCATAACGACAACAGCACAATAACGGAGGCTTAACTATGCTTGGACGCTGAGCAGTGCGTTAACCCATCATGGAGAGATCAGCAATGCCCAGCCCACTGCGCCCGGATCAACGCCGGTTTCCCTTGCACGTCCATATCAGCGTGATGTTCACCTGCCTGATGTTGCTGACCGGGGTGCTGCTGGGCATTTTCAACTATCGGCAAACCACGCAGATCATTCTCTCCAGCAGCGAGAAACTCTTCAACCGCATCGAGCAGGACGTCCGGCTTGACCTTCACGCCACTTATGAGCCGATTCGCCATCTGTTGAGCCTGCTGGCGGACAATCCTGCAGCGGCGGCGCCCGATCTGGAACAACGCCTGGCGCTGCTCAAACCCTTCAGCCAGTCCCTCAAGGACAACCCCAACCTGGCCTCACTGTATCTGGGTTACGGCAATGGCGATTTCTTCATGGTCCGTCCGCTACGAACCCCCGATCTGAAAACCCGGTTCAAGGCGCCGGATGCTGCGGCTTATCAAGTGTGGAGCATCGAGCGAAACGGCAGCGGCAGTCAGATGCATTCCCAATCATTGTTTTTCGATCAGGACCTGAATGTCATCAGCCGTCAGGAGCATCCCGACGAAACCTACGATCCGCGAACCCGCGCCTGGTTCTCCAGCGCCCGCAGCGACAGTGATCAGACCACCACCGAGCCCTATATTTTTTTCTCCACTCACAACGTCGGCACCACCCTGGCCCGACGCAGCGGCGAGAATGCTGTCATGGGCGCCGACCTGACCCTGGCCGAACTCTCCTCGACCTTGGCCAAACATGTGGTGACTCCCGGAACCGAAATCGTCCTGTTTGACGCCCAAGGCAATGCCATCGCTTATCCCGACAGCCGCAGACTGATCATCGACGATCAGACCGCGCGCCTCATCAAGGCCGCCGACCTCAGCCCCAGCCTCGGCGCGCTGCTCGGCAATCCCCCCGCAGGCAATCGGCTGGAGGGCGCCGGCCGTCAATGGATCGTTGCCCGCAGCCGCATGCAGGAGGGAGGCCCCAAAGGCCTGCAACTGGCGCTGCTGGTGCCGGAAGACGAGTTGCTCGTCGATGCCTATCGCATGCGCTGGCAAGGCGCGTTGATCACTTTGGCCACGCTTTTGTTGTGCCTGCCGCTGGGCTGGTTGACCTCCAGAATCCTGGTCAAGCCGCTGCGCGCATTGGTGCAGGAAGCCGACGCGATTCGCAGTTTCGACTTCAACTTTCCCGCTTCCCGTCGCTCGCCGGTACTCGAAGTCGACCAGTTGAGCGTGTCGATGGCGCGCATGAAAGACACCCTGGCGAGTTTTTTCCAGATCACCGCCAGCCTGAGCGCCGAGACCCGATTCACGCCCTTGCTGGAACGGGTGCTGTTTGAAACCGTGAAGATCGGCCAGGCCCAGGCCGGCCTCATTTATCTGCGGGAAAACGATGGCGATCGCATGGAGCCCCATGGCCTGGTGATCAATGGCGCCCCGCAGCCGTTGCCGTCATTCGATGTCCAAGGCCACGAACTCCACGATCAGCAGAGCCCTGCCTGGCTGCAACAGCTGTCGAAGGCCGACAACGTCGTCACCAACCTCGGCTTCGAACACGCGGCAGATTTGCAGAAAGTCTTGCTGGCGCTGGAATGTCCACGCGTTCATCTGATCGGTATCCGGCTGCACAATCGTCACAACGAAACCGTGGGCTTGCTGATCCTGTTGTTGGCCGACAGCGGCCAACAAAGCGATCTGGAAAAACTGAGTCCGGACCGCATCGCGTTTCTCCAGGCGGTTTCCGGCGCGGCGGCCGTGTGTATCGATAGCCAGCGCCTGCAAGCCAGACAGAAACAACTGCTGGATTCCTTCATTCAACTGCTGGCCGGTGCAATCGATGCCAAAAGCCCCTACACCGGCGGTCACTGCCAGCGAGTG
>DQGF01000214.1:13898-17431 GCA_003525045.1 Pseudomonas sp.
CCCGGCGCTGACGCTGATGCTCGCCCAAGCCGCCGCGGCCAGCCAGGAACCCGCCTTCAAAGGCTATCAACCTACCGAAGACGAGTGGGAGGCACTGCACATCGCCGCCTGGCTGCACGACTGCGGCAAGGTCACCACCCCGGAGTACGTGGTCGATAAAGCCACGAAACTGGAAACCCTGAACGACCGCCTCCACGAAATCCGTACTCGTTTCGAAGTACTCAAGCGCGATGCCTGGATCAGCTATTGGCAAGCCAAGGCCTTGGGGGGTGACGAGCAACACTTGGCCGAACTGCGCAACGCCAGTCTGGCGGAGCTGGACGATGATTTCGCCTTCGTTGCCCATTGCAACCTGGGCAGCGAGGCGATGGCCGAGTCTGA
The DNA here is from genome assembly GCA_003525045.1 of Pseudomonas sp. Lineage (GTDB taxonomy): Bacteria > Pseudomonadota > Gammaproteobacteria > Pseudomonadales > Pseudomonadaceae > Aquipseudomonas. The sequence goes on from DQGF01000214.1 coordinate 14,280, forward strand.
CCTGCAACGGTTACGCGGCCTGGCCCGACGCACCTGGACCCGAACCCTGGATGACCGGCTGGGAGTTTCCTGGGAAGAGAACCGGCGCCAGGCCCGAACTCCCGCGCCGACGCTGCCGGTCAGCGAACCGCTGCTGGCGGACAAACCCGAGCATCTGTTCGAACGCGCCGAAACCGAACTGATCCCGCAGGACAATCCCTGGGGTTTCAAGCTCGACGTGCCGCGCTACAAATACAACCGTGGCGAACTCTACAACCTGAGCATTACCCGCGGCACCCTGACTCGCGAGGAACGTTACGTCATCAATCATCACATGGTGCAGACGATCCTGATGCTCAGCCGCCTGCCCTTCCCCGGGCACCTCAACAACGTTGCGGAGATCGCGGGCGGCCACCACGAGAAAATGGACGGCAGCGGTTATCCCAAACAGTTGAAGCGCGAAGAAATGAGCCTGCCGGCGCGGATGATGGCCATTGCCGATATTTTTGAAGCGCTGACCGCCGCCGATCGCCCTTACAAGAACGCAAAATCCTTGAGCGAAGCGCTGGCCATCATGGCCACCATGTGCCGCGACGACCACATCGATCCAGAGTTGTTCGGGTTGTTCATCAACAAGCGGATTTACCTGCAGTACGCCGATCAATTTCTCGATCCACAACAAATCGATGCGGTGGACCCTCCAAGCCTGCTGGTCAAGGCAGGCTTGAAGGCTTGATCAGCAGTCAGTCAGGCGCAGGAAGATCGCCGCCAGTTGTTCGATACCGGCTTGATCTTCAGCGGTAAACCGCGCGAGCTTCGGGCTGTCGAGGTCCAGCACGCCGATCAAGCGCCCGTTTTTAACCAGCGGCACGACCAGCTCGCTATTCGACGCGCTGTCGCACGCGATATGCCCGGGGAACGCGTGCACGTCTACGACCAACTGGGTCTGCAAGGTCGCCGCCGCAGTCCCGCACACACCACGACCGAACGGAATTCGCACGCAGGCGATCTGCCCTTGAAACGGACCCAGCACCAGCTCTTCGTTGCGATTGAGGTAGAAACCGGCCCAGTTCAAATCATCGAGCTGGTGGTACAGAAACGCCGAAAACTGTGCAGCGTTGGCAATGAAGTCCCGTTCGTCCGCCAGCAATGACTCCAGCTGTGCCCACAGCATGCCGTAGCCTTCGAGGCCCTGGCCGCTCTTTTGTAAATCGATCATGCCTTGTGCTCCAACAGCTTGAGCCCGACCCAATAGCGGGCAAATTGATAGGCGCATCGTCCGTTGCGATTGCCCCGCCCCGTGGCCCAGCGCACGGCAAGGATGTCCAGCTCTTCATCACGCTGCCACTTGAGGCCGGCCTTGTCGGCCAGTTGACCGATCCAGTGTTCGACGACGTCGAGAAAGTGCTCCTGGGTAAACGGATAGAACGACAGCCACAAGCCAAAACGGTCCGATAGAGCAATCTTGTCTTCTACCGCCTCGCTGGGATGGAGTTCACCGTCGACCCGTTTCCAGTTTTCGTTATCGCTTTCCTTTTCCGGCACCAGGTGACGACGATTGGAAGTGGCGTAGAGCAACACGTTATCCGGCGCCTGTTCGAGAGAACCGTCGAGCACGCTCTTGAGTACGCGATAATCACCTTCGCCCGACTCGAACGACAGGTCATCGCAGAACAGCACGAAGCGCTGGGGTAATTTGGCGATCTGTTCGACTACCCGCGGCAAGTCCGCCAGGTGATCGCGTTCGATTTCGATCAGCCGCAGCCCCGCCTCGGCGTGTTCGGCCAGCAAGGCGCGCACCAGCGACGATTTGCCTGTGCCACGCGAGCCCCAGAGCAAGGCGTGGTTGGCCGGCATGCCATCAAGGAACTGTTGGGTATTGCGCCCCAGTTGCTGCACTTGCCGGTCGACGCCGATCAGGTCGGACAAACGCGTGTCGAGGCTGACTTGCAGTGGCAACAGAAAACCGCTGCGCCCCTCGCGTTGCCAGCGCGCGGCGAGGCTGTGGGTCCAGTCGATGGCTTGCCGAGGTGCGGGCAGCAGTGGTTCGATACGGGCCAGAACGGCATCGGCGCGTTCAAGAAAAGCATTCAATCGGGAATCCACGTCTTCTCCTCGGGCACGTTCACAATAATGATGCGTTACAGCGATGAAACACAGCGTACGATGTCCGGTTCAGCCCTTGTATTCGGGTTGTGCGAGTACATCGGGATCCATGCATGATCGACTATGCTTGAGCAGCGAAGGGAAACGGAAGTGGTTCAACACCCCATGGATATCAAGTTCACCAACCGGCTGTCCTACAAGCAAGCCCGGCTGACCGTGCTGGTCGGTTTCATTCTGGGCACGCTGCTCAGTCTGCTGCAAATAGGCATCGATTATGCCAGTGAAGACGCCTCCATAAACCGCGAAATCCAGTCTTTGCTTGAAATCAGTCATAACCCTGCTTCGCGCATCGCCTACAACATCGACTCCGAACTCGCCCAGGAACTGACCCTGGGCCTGCTGCACTCTCCTGCAATCATCGGCGCGCAATTGATCGACAACAACGGTACGGTGTTGGCCAAAGTCAAACGCCCGGGCCTGCAAAGCGGTTATCGGATGATCAGCGACTTCCTGTTCGGCGCCAACCGGCACTTCGAGGACCGTCTGTACCTGGATCACCTGCCGACCGAATCCCTCGGCACCCTGCGCCTGGACGTCGACACCTATTCGTTCGGCAATCGGTTCCTGCGCCGGGCCGAAGTGACCCTGCTCAACGGCTTCACCCGTAGCCTGCTGCTGACCGGCATCCTGCTCGCGCTGTTCTATGTGATGCTGACCAAACCCCTGGCACGGGTGATTCGTGAACTCAGTAGCCGCGATCCGCGCAGTGTCGAACCGACGTGGCTGGAGTACCCGGCCGGGCATGACAACGATGAGATCGGTGTGCTGGTCAAGGTCGCGAACCAGCAATTCGAAAACATCGCCACCGAAATCCAGCAGCGGCGCAATGCCGAAAACCGCCTGACCGACTACCTCGGACAATTGGAAAACATCGTTTCGGCCCGGACTGCGGAACTGAAAGCAATCAACACCCGGCTCAGCCAGTCCAACCAGGAATTGGAAGTCGCCCGCAGCACCGCCCTGGATATGGCCGAAGCGCGCTCGGCGTTCCTGGCCAACATGAGCCA
>DQGF01000214.1:17738-23391 GCA_003525045.1 Pseudomonas sp.
TGAGCCACGAAATCCGCACGCCCCTCAACGGTCTGCTGGGAATGATCGCGCTCTCCCTGGACGGTCCGCTCAATGCCGAGCAACAGCAACAGCTGTCCATTGCCCACGACTCGGGCAAAGTACTGGTGGAATTGCTCAACGATATTCTCGACCTTTCGAAATTCGACGCTGGTCAGCTTGAGCTCGAGCATATTCCGTTCGATCTCGGCTCGTTGATCGAAGACACCGCCAACCTGCTATCGCAGAACGCCGCTGCCAGCGTCGAGCTGACCTGCCTGATCGATCCGCACTTTCCGGCGCTGGTGCTCGGCGACCCGACCCGGGTCCGGCAGATCGTCAGCAACCTGCTGTCCAACGCCCTCAAGTTCACCCGGTTCGGTCGGGTCGATGTGCGCCTGTCCATGTTCGAGGACGGTGTCAGAATCGAGGTTTGCGACACCGGTATCGGTATCGCCCAGGATGCCCAGGTCAAAATCTTCCAGCCCTTCACCCAGGCGGGTGCCGGCATTACCCGGCAATTCGGTGGTACCGGCCTGGGCCTGGCACTGACCTACAACCTCTGCGAAGTCATGCAAGGGCGCCTTACCATCAGCTCCGAAGCAGGCTTCGGCAGCCAGTTCTGCGCCGACCTGCCGCTGCCTTGCCACACCCGCGCCCTGGCGCCGGCAACGTTACAGGGCAAGGTCATCGCGATCACCGCGGCCAGCAGCGGTCTGGCGGAATTGCTCAAGAGCCTGCTGCCGGGTTGGGGGCTGGAGTATCAGCAGCGCTCGATCGACGACTCGTTGATCGGCCTGGACCCGGATGTGGTGATCACCGACTGCCCCGAATGTCTGTTCGTGCTGCGTCCCACCTGCACTGCTCCGATATTGCTGGTGACCGCCTACGGCAGTTTCCTGCCCAGCGAAGAAGCCAGCGCCCTGGCGCCCTTGCAGCAACAGGCGCGGCCTCTGGCGCGTAACGCGCTGTACCAGACATTGCGGCGGATGCTGCAGCCGGAAATCAACACGATCAACGATGCCCGGCTCGATGCCCTCTCCCCCCGGCGGCGGGGACGGGTGTTGCTGGTAGAGGATAATCCGGTCAATCAACTGGTCGCCAAGGGAATGCTTGGAAAACTCGGGTGCGAGGTGATCGTCGCCGCTCACGGTGGCGAGGCCCTGGATCAACTGGAGCACCGCGAGTTCGATCTGGTGCTGATGGACTGCAACATGCCGGTGATGGACGGCTACGAAGCCAGTCGGCAAATCCGCCGTAGCGGGCGCTGGCCGCAGCTGCCCATTGTCGCCCTGACCGCCAATGCGATGTCCGAAGAGCGCGAACGCTGCCGTGCAGCGGGCATGAGCGATTACCTGGCCAAGCCGTTCCGCCGGGAAGAGCTGGCCGCCCTGCTGGACTTGTGGATGCCGACTACGACAGTGCTTTGATCTGGCCCAACAGATGATCGAGACCCTCACGCAGATCATTCAGACGATCCAGATTGACACCGCTGTCGCACAACAGACGCGCCTTGAGCGGCCCCACCTGATCGCGCAACGCCTTGCCGTTGGGTGACAGGCTCAGGTGCACTTCACGCTCATCCCGCGCCGAACGCTGACGCTGCACTAGCTGCAATTGCTCGAGCCGCTTGAGCAGCGGCGTCAACGTGCCGGAATCCAGCGCCAGGCGTTCGCCCAACGCCTTGACCGTCGGCTGTTCCGGGGCGGCTTCCTGCCACTCCCACAACACCAGCATTGCCAGGTATTGCGGATAGGTCAGGCCGAGCTGATCAAGCATTGGCTTGTAGGCGCGGATGACTGCCCGGGAAGCGGCGTACAGCTTGAAGCAGAGCTGGCTGTCGAGCTTCAGGGAATCGACGGACAAGGTATTCATTTGAGCAGGGCTTCGATCTCGCGGCTCAGGTCCTGCGGTTTGGTCGCCGGAGCGAAGCGCTTGACCAACTGCCCGTCTTTGCCGATCAGGAACTTGGTGAAGTTCCACTTGATGCCCTGGGAACCCAGTACGCCCGGTGCGCGCTTTTTCAATTGCACGAACAGCGGATGGGCGCCGGCGCCGTTGACTTCGATCTTTTTGAACAGCGGGAAGCTGACGCCGTAGTTCAACTCGCAAAACTCGGAAATTGCCCCTTCGTTACCCGGCTCTTGCTTGCCAAACTGGTTGCAGGGAAAGCCCAGCACCACCAGACCTTGATCCTTGTAGGTCTGCCACAGCTCTTCCAGCCCTTTGTATTGCGGAGTGAAGCCGCATTTGCTCGCCGTGTTGACCACCAGCACGGCTTTACCGGCGAAATCCGCCAGGGTCTTTTGTTCACCCTTGATGGTGGTGCAAGGAATGCTCAGCAGGTTGTTGCTCATGATGTGGACTCTGAATGTATGGGAGAGTAATAAACATAGCGAGCAATTGAATTGTGTGCAATTTAATAAATCGATAGTCGGCTAACTGTCAGGGACAACCCCATCTTCCGTACTGGGCTCGCTTTCTGTGGGAGCGAGCCTGCTCGCGAAGACGTCCTGATGGTCGGCGGGTTTGTTCGTCGCCCCTGAGGACGCTTTCGCGGGCAAGCCTCGCTCCTACAGGTGATCGGGGCGTACACAAATCCCGTGTCTGGCTCGCTCCCACTGATAGCCTGCTCTCGTACTACCCGCGTGGCACCAGGTCCAGGCACACGGAGTTGATGCAATACCGCAACCCGGTCGGCGGCGGACCATCCGGAAACACATGCCCCAGGTGCGCATCACATTTGGCACAGACCACCTCGGTGCGGATCATGCCATGGCTGACATCACGGATCTCGACCATGGCACTGTCGCCGATCGGTGCGTAGAAACTCGGCCAGCCGCAGCCAGAGTCGAACTTGGTCTTGGAATCGAACAGCGGCTCGTTGCAGCAAATGCAGTGATAAATACCGGCGACCTTGCTGTCGTTGTATTTGCCGGAAAACGGACGTTCGGTGCCCTTGAGGCGGCAAACGTTGTACTGCTCCGGATCGAGCATCGCCTTCCATTCTTCCAGGGTTTTTTCCAACTTTTCCATTGTCACACCTCAGCAGCTGAAAAAGCCCGATCTGTACCTTTTCCACGGATCGGGCGGCACGTATGATTGCGCCTCGTCAAACGCCAGTCTGGCAGCCAGACCACGCGCATTCAAACGGATTTATGGGTGCCGCATCTCAAGGCGCCAGGCCTGTGTGAATACGCAGGATTCCCAGTACGGTAGTTCAAACGCCGCCTGGATCGTTCATTTTCGGGAACACACCGCCATGCAGGTCAGCAAATCGAACAAGCTCGCCAACGTCTGCTACGACATTCGCGGCCCAGTGCTCAAGCACGCCAAACGCCTGGAAGAGGAAGGCCATCGCATCCTCAAGCTGAACATCGGCAACCCGGCGCCTTTTGGTTTCGAGGCGCCGGATGAAATCCTCCAGGACGTGATCCGCAACCTGCCGACCGCCCAGGGTTATAGCGACTCCAAAGGCCTGTTCAGTGCGCGCAAGGCCGTCATGCAGTACTACCAGCAAAAGCAGGTGGAAGGCGTCGGTATCGAAGATATCTACCTGGGTAACGGCGTTTCCGAACTGATCGTGATGTCGATGCAGGCCCTGCTCAACAATGGCGACGAAGTGCTGGTGCCGGCCCCTGACTACCCGCTGTGGACCGCCGCGGTGAGCCTGTCGGGCGGCAACCCGGTGCATTACCTGTGCGACGAGCAGGCCAACTGGTGGCCGGACCTGGCCGACATCAAGGCCAAGATCACCCCCAATACCAAGGCGCTGGTAATCATCAACCCGAACAACCCGACGGGTGCGGTGTATTCCAGGGAAGTCCTGCTGGGCATGCTGGAACTGGCCCGCCAGCACAACCTGGTGGTTTTTTCCGACGAGATTTACGACAAGATCCTCTACGACGACGCCGTGCACATCTGCACCGCTTCGCTCGCGCCGGACCTGCTGTGCCTGACCTTCAACGGTCTGTCCAAGTCCTATCGCGTGGCCGGATTCCGTTCCGGCTGGATCGCCATCTCGGGCCCCAAGCACCATGCCCAGAGCTACATCGAAGGCATCGACATGCTGGCCAACATGCGGTTGTGCGCCAACGTGCCGAGCCAGCATGCGATCCAGACTGCCCTCGGCGGTTATCAGAGCATCAATGACCTGGTACTTCCGCAAGGTCGCCTGCTGGAACAGCGCAACCGCACCTGGGAATTGCTCAACGACATTCCGGGCGTGAGCTGCGTCAAGCCAATGGGCGCACTGTATGCCTTCCCGCGGATCGACCCGAAAGTCTGCCCGATCCACAACGATGAAAAATTCGTGCTCGACCTGCTGCTCTCCGAGAAGCTGCTGGTGGTGCAAGGCACGGCCTTCAACTGGCCATGGCCGGACCACTTCCGTGTCGTGACGCTGCCGCGGGTGGATGACCTGGACATGGCCATCGGACGTATCGGCAATTTCCTCAAGTCCTATCGCCAGTAACCAGCCCCCATCACCGTGCGACCGGTGCTCAATTCGCACGGTGATTGATTCAGCAACATATTCTTGCGCCCTGCCCTCCACCACGGCTTCTACCGCTGACTGAGGACAGGTTGCTTGCTCGCGTCTAACAACGACGGGGGCTGCGACGTCAATTGGCTGGCAAACACTTCCCCCGTCACCGTCGGAAATGTCCTTCAACCAGCTAGACTATTGCTGTAGGACACAGTTTGAAATAGTCACCCGGTTGAATAGCCCGGTGCAGCACCTTATATACCCCGCAGTACGCTACATCTTTAGCATGAGGAGATTTCTACAACCATGATGCGCATCCTGCTGTTTTTGGCCACTAACCTGGCGGTCGTGCTGATTGCCAGCATCACCCTGAGCCTTTTCGGCTTCAACGGGTTCATGGCGGCCAACGGGGTTGATCTCAACCTCAATCAGCTGCTGATTTTCTGTGCGGTCTTTGGTTTCGCCGGTTCTCTGTTCTCGCTCTTCATCTCCAAGTGGATGGCGAAGATGAGCACCAGCACCCAGATCATCACCCAGCCGCGCACACGTCACGAGCAATGGCTGCTGCAAACCGTTGAGCAACTGTCCCGGGAAGCCGGAATCAAGATGCCGGAAGTCGGGATTTTCCCGGCCTACGAAGCGAACGCCTTCGCCACTGGCTGGAACAAGAACGACGCACTGGTTGCGGTCAGCCAGGGCTTGCTCGAGCGATTTTCGCCGGATGAAGTGAAAGCCGTGCTGGCCCACGAAATCGGTCACGTGGCCAATGGCGACATGGTCACCCTGGCGCTGATCCAGGGCGTGGTGAACACCTTCGTGATGTTCTTCGCGCGGATCATCGGCAACTTTGTCGACAAGGTGATCTTCAAGAACGAAGAAGGCCAGGGCATCGCCTACTACGTGGCGACCATCTTCGCCGAGCTGGTCCTGGGCATCCTGGCCAGCTCCATCGTCATGTGGTTCTCGCGCAAACGGGAATTTCGTGCCGACGAAGCCGGTGCACGCCTGGCCGGTACCAGTGCAATGATTGGTGCTCTGCAACGCCTGCGGGCAGAACAGGGGCTGCCGGTGCACATGCCGGACACCCTGAACGCCTTCGGCATCAACGGTGGCATCAAACAAGGGTTTGCCCGCATGTTCATGAGCCACCCGCCGCTGGAAGAGCGCATT
>DQGF01000214.1:23670-23830 GCA_003525045.1 Pseudomonas sp.
CATTTTCATGACCCCCCCGCCGCTGGAAGAGCGCATTGACGCACTGCGTCGTCGGGGCTGACAGGCTCGGCACCAAAAGAAAAGGCCCGCAGTGAATGCGGGCCTTTTTTTGTCTGTCTGAATTTTGTGGTGCTCAATCTGGCCCCTTCGCGAGCAAGCC
>DQGF01000396.1:0-649 GCA_003525045.1 Pseudomonas sp.
AGTTTTTCCGCGCTGCTGGCGGCAGCGATCACCCGGGCGCCCATGGCTTTGCCGATTTCCACCGCCGCCAGGCCGACACCACCGGACGCGCCGAGCACCAGCAGGGTTTCGCCCGGTAGCAGATTGCCCCTTTGCTTGAGTGCATGCATCGAGGTGCCGTAGGTCATGCTGAAGGCGGCAGCGGTGTTGAAGTCCATGGACGGCGGGATCGGCAGCACGTTGTAGCCCGGCACCGCGACCTCTTCGGCAAAGCTGCCCCAGCCGGTCAGGGCCATGACCCGGTCGCCGATTTTCAAGTGGCTGACCTTTTCGCCCACCGCACTGACCACGCCAGCCGCTTCGCCACCGGGGGAAAACGGGAAGGGCGGCTTGAACTGGTATTTACCCTCGATGATCAGCGTGTCCGGGAAATTCACCCCGGCAGCGTGCACGTCCAGCAGGATTTCATTCTTCTTCGCAACAGGACTGGCGACGTCTTCCAGCACCAGCGATTCGGCAGGGCCGAAGGCTTTGCACAGCACGGCTTTCATCAGGGCTATTCCTTTGGGAGTGATGGCCGATAAGTGTATGTGTGTGAGTTGAAGGGTCAACGAGCATGCCTCGCCCTGATAGGCCGCCATAAGCTTGTGCTGGCGCGGCGGGGGGTTTT
>DQGF01000396.1:938-6084 GCA_003525045.1 Pseudomonas sp.
GCTGGCGCGGCGGGTCGTTATGCTAGGCCGCAAACCGGATAAGGAGCGAATTGTGAAAGCGTGGATCATGTTGTTGCTGGCCCTGTCTCTGCCCGTGGCAGCGATGGCCGAAGAAGCCAAAGAAGGTGAAGCTGCGAAGGTCAATTACATCACGCTGAGCCCGCCGTTCGTGGGCAACTATGGGCTGGACGGTACGCCGAAGCTCAGGGTCTACAAGGCTGATGTGGCATTGCGGGTGACCGGGGATGAGGCGACCAGTCTGGTGAGGGCCAATGAACCCTTGATTCGTAATCAGCTGGTAGCGCTGTTTGCGCAGCAGACCACCGAGGCGATGAACAATGTCGAGGCCAAGGAAAAGCTGCGTCAGGAAGCTTTGAAGCAGACCCAGCAGATCATGAATGATGAGACCGGCAAGCCGGTGGTTGAGGATTTGTTATTTAACAACCTCATCATTCAATAAGCTTTTTGTTGTCTGGTCGGGCCTCTTCGCGAGCAAGCCCGCTCCCACAGGGTTCTGTGTTGGATGCAAAAGCTGCATTCACTGGAGATCATTGTGGGAGCGGGCTTGCTCGCGAAGGCATTCTTGCAGTCACCGCATGATTCAAGACCGCAACGCAATCACCGCCGCCCACTGCTCCGCCGTCACCGGCATCACCGACAGTCGCGACCCTTTCTGCACCAACGGCATCTCCGCCAGCGCCGCCTGTTGTTTCAAATAATCCAGCTTCAACACCTTGGGAAACGTCTCGACAGGCGCGACATCAATCGCGCTCCAGGCGTTTTTCTCTGCCGTTGCCTTCGGATCGTAATAATGACTCTCCGGCTCCAGCGCCGTCGGGTCCGGATACGCGGCTTCGACAATCTTCCCGATCCCGGCGATTCCCGGTTCGGGGCAGCTGGAGTGATAGAAGAAAAACTCGTCGCCCACTGCCATGGCCCGCAGGAAATTACGTGCCTGGTAGTTGCGAACCCCGTCCCAGCGCGCTTTGCCAAGCTTCTCCAAGTCTTTGATCGAGAGTTCATCGGGCTCGGATTTCATCAGCCAGTAGGCCATGGTTTTTGCTCCTTGCGAGGTGAGTGGGCAGTTGTCTGGCAATTTTATGACAAACCGACGGTCGGTTGACGCCATCGTTTGCGTGTCGGTTCACGTTGTCGCAGAATGCCGCCCTTCTTAGCTTGACGCTGCTGCACGGCCTACAACGGAAACCGCTGCTGTCATCGTGTTGATGTGCCTTCGGGGGGGCAATCGATGAAACGCAAACCGGATTTACTATGGATTTTGGTGATTTTGTTTGGTCTTGGCGTCGTCACCACCGGCTATGCCCAAAGCCTGTGGAACAACACGCCCGATGCACCGATCGAGATCGCGCAGCAACAACAGCCGTCGGCCTTCAAGCGCTGAAGCTGACTTTTCGACGCCGCTGAGGGTAGTGGCGTCTAGCCTGCGTCATACCAGGCCTTGTCCGTAACCGTTCCCTGTAACGGCACATCCCAGCTCGCCTGAGCCAGTCTCTCGACCTTCTGACATTCATGGGCCAGCCCCAATAGCGTCGGCTTGCGCCAGTTTTCGCGCCGCGCCAGGTACGCCAGGCTTCGATCGTAGAACCCGCCGCCCATGCCCAGGCGTCCGCCGACATCGTCAAACCCGACCAATGGCAATAGCACCAGGTCAAGTGCCCATACTTTGCGTTGCCGGGCGAGGTTATGCCGGGGTTCGAGAATGCGGAAACGATTGGGTTTGAGCTTTTCGCCAGGGCGGATGCGCTGAAACGCCATTTTGGTTCGCGGCCAGGCACTGAGCACCGGTAAGTAGGTGGCCTTGCCTCGACGTTGCGCGGCACGCAGCAGCAGGCGCGGATCGATTTCACCGTCGGTGGGCAGGTACAGGGAGATGTGTTTGGCGCGGCGAAACAATGGCTGCTGGGCCAGTTGCTTGTATAGCCCGCGAGCAGCCTGGCGCTGTTGACTGAGGGTCAGTGCGCGGCGGGCCTTGCGCAGCAAGCGTCGAAGTTGCGGGCGGGGCAGCAGCGCAGGTTCGGTCATGAATTCGGGCTCGCGGGACGAGTACCTGAAGCGTACCCGAAAAAACGCCGATGCCGGTATTTAAACCGGCATCGGACTGGAATCAGGCTCCCCGGATGAACCGCTGCTGACTTAGCCCTTGAACCCGAAAGTTCAAGGTGGAAGATGCAGTAGGCTTTAAGGCTTTCCGTCTAGCGGACATGCACACCAGCCCAACGTGCAGCCTCCAGGGTAGTGCGAATCGGCTCAGGGACGTGGTCAACTGGCAAGCACCCCAGGGAGTGTTGCGAGTATACCCCAAGCGGTCGCACGAATCAGCCCTTGGTGACATCCGGATCGGTGGCGAGTACCAGATCGACACGATCCAGCAGGTCGCGAACCTGCTCTCGGGTCGAGCCGCTGGCCTGCACATCCGGACGTTCTTCCTTGTGCAGAAGATCGTGAGTGATGTTCAACGCAGCCATCACGGCGATGCGATCGGCGCCAATGACTTTGCCGCTGCTGCGGATTTCGCGCATCTTGCCGTCCAGGTAGCGGGCGGCGCTCACCAGGTTGCTGCGCTCTTCCTGGGGGCAGATGATCGAATATTCTTTATCGAGGATCTGCACGGTAACGCTATTGCTTGAACTCATGAGTCTTGCTCCAGGGCCTTGAGGCGCGAAATCATCGACTCGACCTTACGCCGGGCGATTTCATTTTTTTCAATGAGGTGCGCGCGTTCCTCGCGCCAGGTCTTTTCCTGAGCTAATAAGAGTCCGTTTTGACTCTTAAGTTGCTCGACACGGTTAATTAGCAGTTCGAGTCTGGCCATTAGCGCTTGCAGGTCGGTGTCTTCCATTGTGTCCACTGAAATTGTGTCAGAAGGATGATAGCTGGCGGACAGCCTTTAATAGTCTTGGCGAGTCTGTCGATGTAGGATACAAGGCCTTCATTCTAGACATAGCGCCGTCTGGCGCCTAGCTGCCCATGCCCATTCAGAATTCTCCGTACCAAGCCTTCGCCACGCTGCTGACCGCCAGCGGCCATCAAGTCTCGCCTGCCGAATTGCATGGCCTGTTGCTCGGCCGCAGTTGTGGCGGTGCCGGGTTCGAAGCCGACAGCTGGTTGGCCGATGCCGCCGAGCTGCTCGAAGGCGAACCGCAAGACAACATTCGCAATGCCTTGATCGGCCTGCAAGAGATGGTCAAGGGCGAGCTGACCAGCGACGACATGACCGTTGTCCTGCTGCTGCCGACCGACGACGCTCCACTCACCGAGCGTGCGGCCGCACTGGGCCAGTGGTGCCAGGGCTTCCTCACCGGCTTCGGTCTGACTTATCGCGACAACGCCCTGAGCCCTGAAGCCAGCGAAGTGCTGCAGGATCTGGCGGCCATCGCCCAGGTGCAAGACGCCCTGGAAGAGTCCGATGACGGCGAAAGCGACTACATGGAAGTCATGGAGTACCTGCGCGTCGCGCCGCTGTTGCTGTTCACCGAGACCAAAAAGCCGGACGCGCCGGCTGCCGCCAAACCGTCGTTGCACTAATAGCGAGCCAGGAATAGCCATCTGCCCATGATTCATATCCCGAAATCGGAATACAGCCGTCGCCGCAAGGCCCTGATGGCGCAGATGGTACCCAATAGCATCGCCATCCTGCCCGCCGCCGCGGTGGCTATCCGCAACCGCGACGTCGAGCACGTCTACCGTCAGGACAGCGACTTCCAGTACCTCAGCGGTTTTCCCGAGCCGCAGGCCGTCATTGTGCTGATGCCCGGTCGCGAACACGGCGAATACGTGCTGTTCTGCCGTGAACGCAACGCCGAACGAGAGTTGTGGGACGGCCTGCGTGCCGGCCAGGAAGGCGCGATCCGCGACTTCGGCGCCGACGACGCCTTTCCCATCACCGACATCGACGACATTCTGCCGGGCCTGATCGAAGGTCGCGACCGGGTGTATTCGGCCATGGGCAGCAACCCGGAATTCGATCGGCACCTGATGGACTGGATCAACGTGATCCGCTCTAAAGCGCACCTTGGCGCTCAGCCGCCGAACGAATTTGTTGCCCTGGATCATCTGCTTCACGACATGCGCCTGTATAAATCGGCGGCAGAAGTGAAAGTGATGCGCGAGGCCGCACGGATTTCCGCCCAGGCGCACATCCGCGCGATGCAGGCCAGCCGGGCCGGGCTGCATGAGTTCAGCCTCGAAGCCGAGATCGACTACGAATTCCGCAAGGGTGGGGCGAAAATGCCGGCCTACGGTTCGATCGTCGCCTCAGGGCGCAATAGCTGCATCCTGCATTACCAGCAGAATGATGCGGTGCTCAAGGACGGTGATCTGGTGCTGATCGATGCCGGCTGCGAGATCGATTGCTACGCCAGCGACATCACCCGGACCTGGCCGGTTAACGGCAAATATTCAGCGGAACAGAAGGCGATCTACGAATTGGTGCTGGCGTCGCAAGAAGCCGCCTTTGCCGAAATCGCCCCGAACAAACACTGGAATCAGGCCCACGAAGCCACGGTCCGGGTGATTACCGCAGGATTGGTGAAGCTGGGCCTGTTGCAGGGCGATGTCGATGAGTTGATCGCCAGCGAAGCCCATAAAGCGTTTTACATGCATCGCGCCGGCCACTGGCTGGGCATGGACGTGCACGACGTCGGCGAATACAAGGTTGGCGGCGAATGGCGCGTGCTGGAAGTCGGCATGGCGCTGACCGTGGAGCCAGGCATTTACATCGCCCCGGACAACCAGAACGTGGCGAAAAAATGGCGCGGCATTGGCGTGCGCATCGAGGACGACGTGGTAGTGACCAAAACCGGTTGTGAAATCCTGACTAACGGCGTACCGAAAACGGTCGCCGAGATCGAAGCCTTGATGGCCGCCGCACGGACACAAGCGGCATGAGTCGATTCAATCTGGCAATCATTGGTGGTGGTCTGGTTGGCGCCAGTCTGGCGTTGGCCTTGCAGGCCGGGGCCAAGGCCCGCGGCTGGAAGATCGTGCTGATCGAGCCCTTTGCTCCGGGCGACACCTACCAGCCGAGCTACGATGCCCGCTCTTCGGCGCTGTCATACGGCGCTCGGCAGATTTATCAAAGGCTGGGCGTATGGCAGGACATTTCCCGCCGCGCCGAGCCGATCAA
>DQGF01000396.1:6363-9990 GCA_003525045.1 Pseudomonas sp.
GGGCGTATGGCAGGACTTTCCCCGCCGCGCCGAGCCGATCAAACAGATTCATGTCTCCGACCGCGGGCGTTTCTCGACCGCTCGACTGTCGGCGATGGAAGAGGGTGTACCGGCGCTGGGCTATGTGGTGGAAAACGCCTGGCTCGGCCAATGCCTCTGGCAAGGCCTGGACAAGGACGTGATCAGCTGGCGTTGTCCGGCGGAAGTCACACGCATGGAACCGCTGAGCGATGGCTATCGCCTTGTTCTCAACGATGAGACCACTCTGGAATGCGACCTCGCGGTGCTCGCTGATGGCGGCCGTTCCGGCCTGCGCGAGCAACTGGGGATCGGCATCAAGAAACGTCCGTATAACCAGAGCGCGCTGATTGCCAACCTCACACCGAGTGAAGCGCACAACGGCATGGCCTTCGAGCGTTTCACCGACGACGGTCCGATGGCGTTGCTGCCACTGCCGGACAACCGCTGCGCGTTGGTCTGGACCCGTCTGGGCATGGATGCACAACGGTTGGCGGCCCTTGATGAGCGAAGTTTTCTCAGCGAATTGCAGGGCGTGTTCGGTTATCGCCTCGGTGCCTTGAAGCAGGTTGGCGCCCGGCATCTGTATCCGCTGTCATTGATCGAGGCCGAAGAGCAGGTGCGTCCGCATCTGGCGATTCTTGGCAACGCCGCTCACAGCCTGCACCCGATTGCAGGGCAAGGTTTCAATTTGTCCCTGCGCGATGCCCAGGCATTGGCCGATGCGCTGCTGACCAGCGAACATTCACCCGGCGACTTTGCAACCTTGCAGGCTTACCGGGAACGCCAGCGTCTGGATCAGAGCCTGACCGTGGGTTTTTCCGATCAGGTCACCCGCTTGTTCGGCAGCACCCAGCCGCTGGTTTCCCTGGGCCGCAATATCGGCCTGCTCGGCCTCGATTTGCTGCCTCCGGCCAAGCGCTGGTTCGCCCGGCAAGCCATGGGGCTGGGTACGCGTCCTGATATTTAAGTATTTGCAGATCACTATTCACGACGGCTTCGGCACATGGGTGGCGCGAGTCGAGAAAACCCTTTACGTGCGGTTCAGGCCGCAAGCGAGACAGGCTTAAAGCATGGAAATGCGCGCAGATCTGCTGATTGTCGGGGCCGGAATGGTCGGTAGCGCCCTGGCGCTGGCGTTGCAGGACAGCGGGCTTGAAGTCCTGCTGCTGGACGGCAGCCCGATGAGCGTCAAACCCTTCAATGGGCAGGCTCCGTTCGAGCCGCGGGTGAGCGCGCTGTCGATCGCCAGCCAGCGGATTCTGCAGCGCCTCGGCGTCTGGGATGGTATCGCCGATCGGCGCAGCAGTCCTTACACCGACATGCATGTCTGGGACGGCAGCGGTACCGGGCAGATCCATTTCTCGGCGACCAGCGTGCATGCCGAAGTGCTCGGGCATATCGTCGAGAACCGCGTGGTACAGGATGCCTTGCTCGACCGTCTGCACGACTGCGATTTGGGGATGCTGGCCAATGCGCGTCTGGAACAGATGCGCCGCTCCGGCGATGATTGGCTGCTGACCCTGGCCGATGGCCGCACCTTGCGCGCGCCGTTGGTCATCGCCGCCGATGGCGCCAACTCGGCGGTGCGGCGGCTTACCGGCGTAGCGACCCGCGAGTGGGATTACCTGCACCACGCGATCGTCACCAGCGTGCGCAGCGCCGAACCTCATCAAATGACCGCCTGGCAGCGTTTCACCGATAACGGTCCATTGGCATTTTTGCCGTTGGAGCGTGACGGCCAGCAGGACTGGTGTTCGATCGTCTGGTCGACCACCCCGAGCGAAGCCGAACGCCTGATGGCGCTGGACGACGCAGGCTTCTGCAAGGAACTGGAGCGCGCCTTCGAAGGCCGGCTCGGCACGGTGCTCAGCGCCGACCCGCGTCTGTGCGTGCCGCTGCGTCAGCGCCATGCCAAGCGCTATGTGGCTGAAGGCCTGGCGCTGATCGGCGATGCGGCCCACACCATTCACCCATTGGCCGGGCAGGGGGTAAACCTCGGTTTCCTCGATGCCGCCGTGCTGGCTGAAGTGCTGCTGCAAGCGGCTGCCCGTGGCGAGCGTCTGGCGGATGTGAAAGTGCTCAGTCGTTATGAGCGTCGGCGCATGCCGCATAACCTGGCGTTGATGGCGGCGATGGAGGGTTTCGAGCGGTTGTTCCAGGCTGACCCGCTGCCGGTGCGCTGGCTGCGTAATGCCGGGTTGAAGATGGTTGATCAGATGCCGGAGGCCAAGGCGTTGTTTGTGCGTGAGGCGTTGGGGTTGATCGGGGATTTGCCGGCGCTGGCCAAAGCCTGAGATCTTTATTGATGCTGATGGCCCCTTCGCGGGCAAGCCTCGCTCCTACAGGTTTAGTGTCGATCTTCCGACGACGCATAACCTGTAGGAGCGAGGCTTGCCCGCGAAGGCGTCGGCACATCCACCACAAATTTCAAACCGTGCAACATCTGGTAACTCCTCCACGAACTGTTCGATTGAGAAGGTAAATGTGAGTCCTTATCATTTGGCCTCAATTTTTCAATCGAGAGACCGCTCCCATGTTGGCACCAAAGCGTCTATTGACCGCACTGGCCCTGACCCTGGTCGGTAGCACCATTGCCCAGGCCGCCGACGAGGTGGTGGTTTACTCCTCGCGTATCGACGAGTTGATCAAGCCGGTGTTCGATGCCTACACCGCGAAAACCGGCGTGCAGGTGAAGTTCATCACCGACAAGGAAGCGCCGCTGATGCAGCGGATCAAGGCAGAAGGCGAGAACGCCACCGCCGACCTGCTGCTGACCGTCGATGCCGGCAACCTCTGGCAGGCCGAGCAGATGGGCATCCTGCAGCCCTTCACCTCGAAAACCATCGACGCCAACATCCCGCTGCAATATCGCTCCTCCGCCCATGCCTGGACTGGCTTGAGCCTGCGGGCGCGGACCATCGCTTACTCCACCGATCGAGTAAAACCCGGCGAACTCACCACCTACGAAGGCCTGGCCGACAAGAATTGGGAAGGCCGCCTGTGCCTGCGCACGGCGAAGAAGGTCTACAACCAGTCCCTGACCGCCACCATGATCGAAGTCCACGGCGCCGATAAAACCGAGAAGATCCTCAAGGGCTGGGTCAACAACCTGTCCACCGACGTGTTCTCCGATGACGTTGCGGTGCTGGAAGCGATCAACGCGGGCCAGTGCGACGTCGGCATCGTCAACACCTACTACTACGGCCGTCTGCACAAGCAGAAGCCTGACCTGGCGGTGAAACTGTTCTGGCCGAACCAGGGCGACCGTGGCGTGCACGTCAACCTGTCGGGTATCGGTCTGACCAAGCACGCCCCGCACCCGGAAGCAGCCAAGGCGCTGGTCGAGTGGATGACCACGCCTGAAGCGCAGAAGATCTTTGCCGACGTGAACCAGGAATTTCCGGCCAACCCAGCCGTGCAGCCTTCCGCTGAAGTGGCGAGCTGGGGCAAGTTTGTCGCCGATACCTTGCCGGTGGAAATTGCCGGCAAGCGCCAGGCTGAAGCGATTCGCATGATGGATCGGGCGGGCTGGAACTGACTCCACTGCTTTGCGGCGACTGGGCTTGCCTGTGGAGAGGGAGCTTACCTGTGGCGAGGGAGCTTGCT
>DQGF01000023.1:0-209 GCA_003525045.1 Pseudomonas sp.
TTGGCGATTTCCAGGTACGAAAGAATTTTGTCGAATTGCTGCTCGGACGCCTGGGCGCCGACCATGGTGTCAGTGTCCAGCGGGTCGCCACGTTTGATTTGCAGGACTTTGTTCATGACCACTTTCATGAACTCGTCGTAGATCGATTCTTGCACCAGGGCGCGGGACGGGCAGGTGCAGACTTCACCCTGGTTGAAGAACGCCAGCAC
>DQGF01000023.1:496-5954 GCA_003525045.1 Pseudomonas sp.
CCCTGGTTGAAGAACGCCAGCACCAGGCCTTCGGCAGCTTTCTCGATGAACTGCGGTTCGGCGTTCATGATGTCTTCGAAGAAGATGTTAGGCGACTTGCCACCCAGCTCCACGGTGGACGGAATGATGTTTTCGGCGGCGCATTTCATGATGTGCGAGCCGACCGGGGTCGAGCCGGTGAAAGCGATCTTGGCGATGCGCTTGCTGGTGGCCAGGGCCTCACCGGCCTCTTTGCCGAAACCTTGCACCACGTTCAGTACACCCGGCGGCAGCAGGTCGCCGATCAGCTCCATGAGCACGGTAATGCCCAGTGGGGTTTGTTCGGCAGGCTTGAGCACTACGCAGTTACCGGCAGCCAGGGCCGGGGCGAGTTTCCAGGCGGCCATCAGGATCGGGAAGTTCCACGGGATGATCTGCCCGACCACACCCAGCGGTTCATGGATGTGATAAGCCACGGTGTTGCCGTCGATCTCGGCAGCGCTGCCTTCCTGGGCACGGATGCAGCCGGCGAAGTAGCGGAAATGGTCGGCCGCCAGCGGGATATCCGCGTTGAGTGTTTCACGTACGGCTTTGCCGTTGTCCCAGGATTCGGTGATCGCCAGGACTTCCAGGTTCTGTTCGATGCGGTCGGCGATTTTCAGCAGCACCAGTGAGCGCGCCTGGGCGGACGTGGCGCCCCAGGCATCGGCAGCCGCGTGGGCAGCGTCCAGGGCTTTGTCGATGTCTTCGGCCGTGGAACGCGGGAATTCGGCAATCGGTTGGCCATTCACTGGCGAGGTATTGGTGAAGTACTGACCTTTGACAGGCGCGACGAACTCGCCGCCGATGTAGTTACCGTATTTGCTCTTGAACGAAACGATAGCGCCTTCAGTACCGGGGTGAGCGTAACGCATGATGTTTTCTCCTTGGCTTTTGTACTTATAAGGGAGCGCGCATGTGCGCTTGTTATAAGCGTAGAGCAAAGGTCGGGCCACTGCCCTGTAGGTCAGGTAAATCAAGGCCTTGCGCAGTTTTTGTCGGACAAGCGGGCACAGCCTGTGACGCTTTCGGTACAGCCTGCGTGACACTTTGTGCCGGTTGTGGCACAGCCTGTGGCCGGGCGGTCTTGCCAGCATTGCAATGCGCGGAGGGCTGGAGGATGCTGGGCGTCACCTCAAGCAGGGCCAATGAGTCCAGGGGAGAATAACAAGAAATGCACGACAACCATTTGAGTCGCCATGCCCAGCAGGTGTTGACCGTCACTCAAGGGAAATCGCACCTGCATGGCCCTGGCAGCGATCCGTCTATTGCCCGTTCCTGGCTGCGCTGTCTTGAGGACTACCACCTCGACCCGGCCCTGACCATGGCACCGACGGTGCTGGAGCATGGTCGTCTCCTGGAAAGTCGCGAACGCTTGCAGCAGGTGTTGCACATTGCCGGCAACGAAATGTCCAGCCTTCATCAGCAACTCTCCGGCGCTGGCCACGCGGTGCTGCTCACGGATGCCCGCGGGGTCATTCTCAACTGCGTCACCGCGCCGGCCGAGCGGAAAATTTTCGAACGCGCCGGGCTTTGGCTCGGCGCCGACTGGAGCGAGGCCTGCGAAGGCACCAATGGCATCGGCACTTGTCTGGTGGAGCGTCAGTCCCTGACCATCCATCAGGACGAACATTTTCGCGGTCGCCACACTGGCCTGACCTGCTCGGCCAGCCCGGTGTTCGATCCCCATGGCGAACTGCTGGCGGTGCTCGACGTGTCCTCGGCGCGCCACGAGGTCTCGCGGCAGAGTCAGTTCCACACCATGGCGCTGGTCAACCTCTCGGCGAAGATGATCGAGAGTTGCTATTTCCTGCGTTACTTCGACAATCAATGGTTGCTGCGTTTTCATCTGCAGGCCGAGTCCGTCGGGTTGTTCAGCGAAGGGCTGCTGGCGTTCGACGGGGAAGGGCGGATCAGCGCAGTCAACCAGAGCGCGCTGAACCTGTTGGGGCATATCCGCGGCGGATTGCTGGGCAAGCCGGTCGAGGCGTTTTTCGATTGCTCGCTGGATGAACTGCTCGGTCGTGCGAGCGTCAATGCCAGCGCCAGTTGGCCGCTGCGCACCCGTGACGGGCGGAGTCTGTTTGCCTTGCTGCGAGGGCAGCCACGCAGCATTCCGGTGCCGGTGGTGCGCAGCCCGATGGTTGCCGAGCGTCCCCGTCTGTCCGGTATCTGCCTGGGCGACACGGCGTTACAGGAAGATTTTCGCAAGTCCCTGCGAGTCTTCGAGCGTGACGTGCCGTTGCTGATCAACGGCGAAACCGGGTCCGGCAAGGAAGCTTTCGCCAAGGCCGTGCACCACGCCAGTCAACGGGCCGAAAAAGCCTTCGTCGCGCTCAATTGCGCGGCCATTCCTGAAAGCCTGATCGAGAGCGAGCTGTTTGGCTATCGCGGTGGCAGTTTCACCGGGGCGCGCAAGGAAGGCATGCGGGGCAAGTTGCAGCAGGCCGATGGCGGCACCTTGTTCCTCGATGAAATCGGCGACATGCCGTTGGCCTTGCAAACCCGATTATTAAGGGTGCTGGAGGATCGTCAGGTGGTGCCGATTGGCGGCGAGCCGGAGTCGGTCAACGTACGAATCATCAGCGCTACTCACCGTAATCTGTTGGGGCGGGTGCAAGACGGCAGCTTTCGCGAGGATCTGTATTACCGGCTCAATGGGTTGGAAGTTGCACTGCCGGCGTTGCGCGATCGCAGTGATAAATCCCAGCTGCTCGACTTTTTGCTGGCCGAAGAGGCGGGCGGGGAGACGGTGCTGATTGATGAGTCGGCGCGGCAGGCGTTGCTGGGTTTTGCCTGGCCGGGGAACGTGCGGCAGTTGCGCAATGTGCTACGCACGTTGGCGGCGTTGTGTGACGGCGGGCGTATTGGGTTGGAGGATTTGCCGGCGATGATTCGCCAGGCTCGGCCGGTGCCAGTGGCGACCGTTGGAGAGCCGTCCGAGTTTCCGCTGGATGATGCCGAGCGGCTGGCGCTGCTCAACGCACTGGAGCAAACGCGTTGGCATATGACCCACACGGCTGAACAACTGGGTGTCAGCCGCAATACGCTTTATCGCAAGCTGCGTAAACACGGTATCGCCCGCTAAATTCCCCGAACCTGTAGGAGCGAGGCTTGCCCGCGAAGGGGACCTCAAGGCCGCCAAAGCTTCGCGGGCAAGCCTCGCTCCTACAAGAGCGGTGGTGTCTGGTCTTGAAACACAAGGTGCGAATTTCCCCTCCCTGGGCTAACCTGCGGCCATGTTTTACGAGGTCGACTATGCACATTCATATTCTCGGTATCTGCGGCACTTTCATGGGTTCGATGGCGGTTCTGGCCAAAGAGCTGGGCCATCACGTGACCGGCTCCGATGCCAACGTCTATCCGCCGATGAGCACTCAGCTTGAGGCTCAAGGCATTGAGCTGACCCAAGGCTACGACCCGGCGCAGCTCGATCCGGCACCGGACCTGGTGGTGGTTGGCAACGCCATGTCCCGCGGCAATCCGGCCGTCGAATACGTGTTGAACAAAGGCCTGCCTTACGTCTCAGGCCCGCAATGGCTGGCGGATCACGTGCTGCAAGGCCGCTGGGTGCTGGCCGTTGCCGGCACTCACGGCAAGACCACCACCAGCAGCATGCTCGCCTGGGTGCTGGAACATGCGGGCATGAGTCCGGGTTTCCTGATCGGTGGCGTGCCGCAGAACTTCTCGGTGTCGGCGCGCCTGGGTGACACACCTTTCTTCGTCATCGAAGCCGACGAATACGACAGCGCCTTCTTCGACAAGCGCTCCAAGTTCGTACATTACCGCCCGCGCACGGCAATCCTGAACAACCTGGAATACGATCACGCTGACATCTTCCCGGATCTGCCAGCCATTGAGCGGCAGTTCCACCATTTGGTGCGCACGATTCCGAGCGAAGGCCTGGTGATCCATCCGACCACCGAGCCGGCGTTGCAGCGCGTCATCGAAATGGGTTGCTGGACCCCGGTGCAAACCACCGGTGCCGGCGGTCAGTGGCAGGTCAAGTTGTTGAGCGAAGACGGTTCGATATTCGAAGTGATGTTCGAAGGCGTCGCCCAGGGCGTGGTCGAATGGGACATGACCGGTCAGCACAACGTCGCTAACGCCCTGGCCACCTTGGCTGCTGCTCGCCATGTCGGTGTTGTACCGTCCATGGGCATCGCCGCGTTGAGCGCCTTCAAGAGCGTGAAACGGCGGATGGAGAAAGTCGCGGAAGTTCGTGGCATTACCATCTACGATGACTTCGCTCACCACCCGACCGCCATCGCCACCACCCTCGACGGTCTGCGCAAACGCATCGGCGACGCGCCGTTGATCGCAATCATCGAGCCGCGTTCCAATTCCATGAAGCTCGGTGCTCACCGTGATGGCTTGCCGGAAAGCGTGGTCGATGCCGATCAAGTGATCTGGTATGCGCCGGCCAACCTCGGTTGGGACCTGGGCGCTACCGCCGCCTTGTGCACGGTGCCATCGATCGTCAGCGATTCTCTGGAAGGTATCATCGACCGCGTGAAGAGCCAGGCCCAACCCGGCACTCATGTGGTGATCATGAGCAATGGCGGCTTCGGCGGCCTGCACGGCAAACTCGCCGAGGCGCTGCAATGAACAACGGTCCGGATCGCATCACGCTGGCAATGACCGGCGCTTCGGGCGCCCAGTACGGTTTGCGCCTGCTGGACTGCCTGATACGCGAAGACCGCGAAGTGCACTTCCTGATCTCCAAGGCTGCACAGTTGGTGATGGCCACCGAGACTGACGTTTCGCTGCCGCCGAAAACCCAGATGATGCAGGCCTTTCTCACCGAGTACACCGGCGCTGCCGCCGGGCAGATTCGGGTGTACAGCAAGGAAGACTGGATGTCGCCAGTGGCCTCGGGCTCTGGCGCGCCGGCGGCGATGGTGGTGGTACCGTGCTCCACTGGGACCTTGTCGGCGATTGCAATGGGGGCTTGCAACAACCTGATCGAGCGTGCCGCCGACGTCACGTTGAAGGAGCGTCGTCAGTTGATTCTGGTGCCGCGCGAGGCGCCGTATTCAAGCATCCATCTGGAGAACATGCTCAAGTTGTCGAACATGGGCGTGACGATTTTGCCGGCGTCGCCGGGCTTCTATCATCAGCCGCAAACAATCGATGATCTGATCGACTTCGTCGTGGCGCGGATTCTCAATCTGCTGAACATTCCCCAGGACATGCTGCCGCGTTGGGGCGAACACCATCTGATCAGCGATGAATAAGCCGCTGATCATTCTGCTGGTGTTGCAACTGGCTGGCTGCGCCACCGCGCGCACGCTCGATGCCGCCAAACCCGGGTCGCCGGTGGTGTACTCGGGGACCCGTCTGGATCTGTATGCCATGAACGGAGGTTGCTGCGCCATGGACCGCTTTGGCGCAGAGGCGCCGAGCTATCCAGGCGTCGACCTGCCAGCCAGTGCCTTGC
>DQGF01000023.1:6232-6376 GCA_003525045.1 Pseudomonas sp.
GGCGTCGACCTGCCGGCCAGTGCCTTGCTCGACACGCTGTTGCTGCCGCTGTCGTTGCTGACGGTGTTGGGAGTGAGTTTTCAGGCGACGGGTGGGTTGTAGCGTTCGGCTTTGAATCGGTGTCGCGCCCTTCGCGGGCAAGCC
>DQGF01000023.1:6675-8168 GCA_003525045.1 Pseudomonas sp.
CATCGCGGGCAAGCCCGCTCCCACATTAGATCTTCAGCGACCACAAATTATGTGAACGCCATCGATGAAATGTGGGAGCGGGCTTGCTCGCGAAGGCGTCCGCCAAACCCCCACAGAATTATTTGCCTAGCTTGCGCAACTCATCCGACTCGACAATCCGCACCCCGTCCTGTTCTTCCAGTGCCAGCCGCCACATCGCGCGGGCCAGGTGGCAGGCTTCGATGCCGCGGTATTTGCCAGGGATCAGGCGGGACAATGGTCCGGCGAATTGCTCGGCCATACGCGGTTCGATGCGCTCGCCCAGCAGCAGCGAAGGCCGGCAGATAGTCAGTTGCGGCCAATCCTGCGCGCGCAATGCGTATTCCATCTCGCCTTTAACCCGGTTGTAGAAAATCGAGGATCTGCGATCGGCCCCCAAGGCACTGATCACGATCAAGTGGCGTGCGCCCATCTCCCGTGCCCGCTTGGCGAAGGCCACGACCATGTCCAGGTCCACTGCACGAAACGCCTGTTCCGAGCCGGCTTGCTTGATGGTGGTGCCCAGGCAGCAGTAGGCAATGTCGACGCGACCGTTCAATTGCGGCAGAAACACTGCCGGGTCGCCGACTGGATTTTCCAGGTGGGGGTGCTCGGCCAGTGGCCGGCGAGAAGGTGCCAATACCCGTGAAATCGTTGGCTCATTGAGCAGACGGTCGAGAAGATGTTCACCGGTCAAGCCGGAAGCTCCGGCAAGCAATACGTGCTGAGGCGTCAAGTACATAGTGTTTCCCCCTTGATACTATTCAGCTTAGTTGCTCTTTGCATCCTTGCTGCTGATAAAGACACTTTGCAGTGCCTTTCGTGCTTGCTGTTTGCGTAGCAATTGCCAGTGGGAAAGAACGGTTTTTGGCGCCCAGATCTGCGGCTCGGAGGCTTCGAAGCTGTCCGCCAGTTCGCGCTCGGCAACGGTGGCCCTGGCCAGCTTGAAGGCTTGTTCCAGGTCGTCGGTCTGGTTCAGCGCCTGGGCGAACAAGGCATCGCCGAAGTAGGTGAAGTTGGCTTCTTCAGAGCAGCCGAAAGATACCCGGTCGGCCCGCGAGGCGGTCATGATCAGGGTGCGCTCGTCTTTCAGGGCCGGGATGAAGCCGCCGGAGTAGCAGGACGAAATCACGATGATCTTGTCACGGTTTTTCAGCGGTGCCAGGACGGCAGCGAGTTCATCGGCTGGCAGATCGGACAGTTCCATGCGTGGCTGGTCGAGCACCAGTTCGTGTTCGCTGGTGCCGTGGCTGGTCAGGTAGATGAAAATCAAATCTTCCGGGCCGCTGCGCCCGGCCAGGGTCAAGGCGGCGCGGCGCAGGTTTTCCCGGGTGGCCATCGGCCGGTCGACAAGGTGGTCGCGATGGTTGACCAGGCGGATCTGGCCGAAGGCGCCGAAGCGGCTGTTGAGCATGTTGCTGACGTAATCGGACTCGCGCAGGAACACACTTTGCTTGCCGTCACCACCGAGGGTC
>DQGF01000023.1:8430-11601 GCA_003525045.1 Pseudomonas sp.
ATCGGATTCGCGCAGGAACACGCTTTGCTTGCCGTCACCGCCGACTGTCAGGGTGTACAGCTCGACCGCCGGGGTCGAGGCCGGGACGTTGGCCAGCGCGTCGTCGAGCAGGCGGCCCTGGGCCAGTAAGCCAAGCTCGAGTGAGTCGGGCAGTAACTTGCCGTCGGCGTCGCGCACTCGCTGGCCGTTGATCCAGGTACCGCTCTGCACCGTGCCATCGGTCAGCACCAGCGTGCCGTGGCCATGGTAATTGTCTACGTCGAATTGGCCGATATAGAAGCTGCCGTCGGGTAGGTTCAATCGACCTTGACCGGTAAAGCGCCAGTCGGTGAACTGGCCGATGTAGTGGCTGCCATCGGCGCCGATCATCTCGCCTTTGCCGTTGAGCGAGCCTTCCTTGAACTGGCCCAGCCAGACATCTCCGTCGGCGTTCTCGTAGCGACCCTTGCCGTGCAGTTGATTGTTTTTGAAACCGCCGACGTAGATGTCGCCATCGGCACTGTTGAATGTTCCGTTGCCCTCCAGCTGACCGTCGACGAAATGCCCGGTGAACTGATTGCCGCTGGCGTCGCCGCGCTGGCCTTCGCCGTTGGGTTTACCATGGGCGAACTGGCCTTGATACGAGCTGCCGTCTTCGAGTTCCAGACGCCCGAGCCCAGAGTATTGATCGGCCTTGAATTCACCGCGGTAGGTCATGCCGTTTTCTTTGAGAGTGCCTTCACCGTCCCGTCGACCGGCTTTGAAACCGCCGGTGTAGCTGCTGCCGCTGGTGGTAAGCATACCCTTGCCGTCAAACAGTCCTTGATTGAAGTCCCCGCGATAGACCTCGCCGTTACTGCCGTGCCATTCGCCCTGGCCATGCCATTGGCCCTGGTCGAACCCGCCGGCGTACCAGCTACCGTTCGGGTAGTCGATGCGGCCCTGGCCTTGCAACAAGCCATTGACCAGCTCGCCGCGATAGCGACCGCCGTCCGGAAGGCGGGCGTCAGGTGGCAACAGCGATTCGCCGTCGCCGCAAGCGGTGAGCAAAAGGGTCAAGGCAAGGAGTGCTAGTGGGCGCATAGCGGGATCCGGGCAATTAGGCAACCGAGTATGCCGCAGCTCTGTGCCCTTATATAGCCGGGCGAAAGGAGAGGGCGCGAAACAGCATGAGCTGCTTCGCATCCCGGATGGTTTACACGAAGCAGAGGGACAACGGTTCGGCGATATACGCCGGTTTTTCCGAGCCTTCGATTTCCAGGGTGGCGGTGGCTTTGAGCAGCCATTGGCCGGGTTTTTTCTCGATGACTTCGGTCAGGTCGACCTTGAGTCGCACTTTTGAATCGACCTTGACCGGCTGAATGAAACGCACGCTGTCGAGGCCGTAATTGACCACCATCTTCAAGCCTTCAGGCAAGACGAGGATGTCCTCCATCAGTTTGGGGATCAACGACAGCGACAGGAAACCGTGTGCAATGGTGCTGCCAAATGGCGTTTGCGCGGCTTTGACCGGATCGACATGGATGAACTGATAGTCCCCTGTGGCTTCGGCGAACAGGTTGATGCGTTCCTGATCGATGGTGAGCCATTCGGAACGTCCGAGTTCCTTGCCGACATAATCTTTGAGCTCTGCAACGGGAACATAGGGCATTGAGACTCTCCTTGGGTTCATCGGTTTTATAGTTTTTGAGATGGGGGGATTTGACCTCCCGGATTACCACTTTAGATCAACATGGCAAATTGCTCAGGTCAACCGACCATGCTTTTGGCGAATGCCGATCTATAGCGCAGGCATGCTTATAATGCACGGCCCGCCACTGCGGGTGACGGGTTTTGCAGGAGATGAAGAATGTTGTTACGTGGCCTGACCTGGCTGGTGTTGTTCCAATTGCTCGGTACCGCCATCAACCATTTGTTTTTGCCTGTGCTGCCGGGGCCGATCATCGGCCTGCTGCTGTTGCTGGTGTTCCTGATCAGCCGTGGTCAGGTCGGCGAACCGCTGAACCTGGCGGCCAGCAGCCTGTTGCGTTACCTGCCGTTGCTGCTGGTGCCGCCGGCCGTGGGCGTGATGGTCTACGCTGCCGATATCGCAGCGGATTTCTGGGCCATCGTCGGGGCGCTGGTGTTGTCGCTGGTGCTGTCCCTGGCGTTTGCCGGTGTGTTGATGCAACGCATGATCAAGCGTCACGTTCCTCACGAGGACGGCCAATGATCTTTGACTGGCACGGTGCCTGGGCATCGGTGATTCACCACCCGCTGTTCGGCATTGGCGTTACCTTGGGTGCCTATCAACTGGTATTGGCGGCCTTCGAGAAAACTCGCTGGATCTTTCTGCAACCGGTGCTGGTCTCCATGCTGCTGGTGATCGGTGTGCTGGTGGGTTGCGGCCTGACCTACGCCGAATACCGCAAGAGCACCGAGATCCTCAGCATTCTGCTCGGCCCCGCCACCGTTGCGCTGGCTGTGCCGCTTTACCTCAACCTGCGACGGATTCGGCAGTTGTTCTGGCCGATATTTACTACGCTGGTGGTAGGTGGCGTGGTTGCCACGGGCATGGGCGTGTTGCTGGGTTGGTGGTTTGGCGCCGAGCACATGATCCTGATGACCATGGCGCCGAAGTCGGTGACATCGCCGATTGCCATGTTGGTGGCCGAGCAGATCGGTGGCGTCGCGGCGTTGGCGGCGGTGTTCGTATTGATTACCGGCGTGATCGGAGCGATCTTCGGGCCGAGTCTTTTGAACAGGCTCGGTGTCCACAGTCCTGAGGCTCGCGGCATGGCCCTGGGCATGACCGCCCATGCGGTCGGTACGGCGGTGGCGATGCAGGAAAGTGATGAGTGCGGCGCCTTTGCGGCGCTGGCGATGAGTCTGATGGGCGTAGCCACGGCGGTGTTCCTGCCGTTGGCGGTGTCGATGGTGGTGTAAGGAAATGTCTATGAGCTTGCCGCTTTTCCCGTTGAACACGGTGCTGTTTCCTGGCTGCATCCTCGACTTGCAGATTTTCGAGGCGCGCTACCTGGACATGATCGGCCGCTGCATGAAGCAGGGCGGCGGCTTCGGCGTGGTGTGCATCCTCGATGGCGAAGAAGTCGGCATCGCTCCGGCGGGCTATGCGCTGGTCGGGTGCGAAGCGCTGATCACCGATTTCAAGCAGCAGGACAATGGCTTGCTGGGCATTCGGGTGCAGGGTGG
>DQGF01000024.1:0-11774 GCA_003525045.1 Pseudomonas sp.
CATGTCGCCCATCAGCACCTGGTGTTTATAACCCCCGATCAACTCGCGGATGTAAGCCAGTTGCATGCTGCGGGCGCGGGCGCCCAGCGCCAGGTGCATCATGACCACCACCAATGCTTCCGGACCTTCACCGAAACGTACCAGAATCGCTCCGCGACCCTTGGGTCCCGGCAGCGGATGATCTTCAATCGCCCACGGGCGCAAGCGACTGAGCACGCCATTGCTGTGCTGGCCGAGGCGACCCAGGTTGCGATTGAGTTGTTGATACCAGTAAGGGAAGGCACCGAGCTGAGCCAGGTGCTCGACCTGATTGACGTAGCCGGACCGCAGGCTACCGCCATCGACCTCCTGCAGGGCGACCAGATCGAAGTCGCCCAGCAGATTACCGATCTTTTGCAGATTGTCGGCACGCCCGGTGTGCGGCAGCAGATGTTGCCAGCCTCGGGTCAGATAGTGCCGATACCGCTCGGTACTGATGCCGACCTGGATATTGAAACTGAGCAATCGCAGACGGCTGTCTGCGGGCAGCCCCGTCGATTCCAGATGATGCTCGTTGACCCGCGGATCATGCAGGCCAACGACGCGTTCAGTGCCCCAGCGGCGCATGGCAGGCCCCGCGCTTAGTTGGCAGCAGCCTTGGTTGCCGCTCGCTCTTGATCGACCAGTTTATCGGCCAGTTGCAGTGCTTGCTCGGCGCCGCCGGCGGAACCGATGTCAAAACGGTATTTACCGTTGACGACCATGGTAGGTACGCCAGTGATTTCATACTTCTTGGCCAGCTCTTTGGCCTGATTCACTTGGCCCTTGATGGCGAAGGAGTTGAACGTGGCGAGGAATTTATCCTTGTCTACACCTTGAGTGGCGAGGAACTCGGCCATTTCATCCGGGGTCACCAGTTTCTTGTGCTCTTCCTGAATCGCCTTGAACACCGCGGCGTGAACCTTGTGCTCGACACCCATGGATTCTAGGGTCAGGAACATCTGGCCGTGGGCATCCCAAGGGCCGCCGAACATGGCCGGGATACGCTTGAAATTCACGTCGGATGGCAGTTTTTCAACCCAAGGATTGATCACCGGCTCGAATTTGTAGCAATGCGGGCAGCCATACCAGAACAGCTCCACCACTTCGATCTTGCCAGGTACGGCAACCGGAACTGGTTTGCTCAGTTCCGCATAAGGTGCGGCGGGTGCTTCGGCGGCTTGGGCAGTCATGCCGAACAGGCCGGCAGCGACGAGTGCGGCGCTGATGATCAGATTACGCATGCTTTACTCCTGGACAATTTGGGTCGCCTCGCGCGACCTGTTTTCAGACAGATCCTGGCGGGCTTGAGTTTGCTAGTGTAACGGCAGCGGCCACAAAAAAGGGCGGCCAAGGCCACCCTTTTTATGCTTGCATCGGCAGATTAATCGAGCGTTAACATTGCAAGACATCCCACGCAATGTCCGCTCGGCGGCCTTAGTGCAAGCCTTGGATATAGCTGGAGACTGCTGCGATATCTTCGTCGCTCAGTCTTTTGGCGATGGTCTGCATGGTTTTGGTATCGCCATCGTTGGCCCGACCGCCTTCTTCCTTGCGGAAGTCGGTCAGTTGCTTGGCAATATACTGAGCATGTTGACCGCCCAGATGAGGGAAGCCGGCAGCCGCGTTGCCCTTGCCGTCTGGAGAGTGGCAGCCGGTGCAGGCTGGCAGGCCCTTGGTCAGATCCCCACCACGGAACAAGGCTTCACCGCGAGCGACGACTTTCGGATCGGCGGCGCCAACGCTGCCTTTCTGGCTGGCGAAGTAGGCGGAGATATCGGCCAGGTCCTGATCGCTCAGGTTGGTCAGCAGGCCAGTCATTTCCAGTACCGTGCGTTTGCCGGACTTGATGTCGTGCAACTGCTTGTTCAGATAACGTTCGCCCTGGCCTGCCAGTTTCGGAAAGTTAGGCGCCATGCTGTTGCCATCCGGGCCATGACAGGCGCCACATACTGCGGCTTTCGCCTGACCAGCAGTTGCATCACCTGCAGCATGGGCTACGCCGGAGATCCCCACGGTCAACAGCAGACTCACGATCAATTTGTTCATCAGCTAATCCAACTACGGCTAAGGGTTAAAGAGTTATGGACCGGGATCACTCGCTCATCCACTGGATGATGGCTTGGTAATCCTCGGCACTGCAGTCCATGCACAAACCACGCGGCGGCATCGCCTTGAAACCCTGGGTCACGTGTTGCACCAGCGTCTCCATACCTTTCGCCAACCTCGGCGTCCAAGCTTCCTGGTCGCCCTTCTTGGGCGCCATGGGTAGTTGGCCGGAATGACAGGCACCACAAACACGGTTGTACACAGCTTCCGGATCCTGTGTAGCCTGAGCGCTGTAAAGCGGCATCAAGATACCGGCAGCTAGCAGCCATTTCGTCATAAAACGACCTTTTCAGGGTTGAGAGCGTTCTGCGTTCTAATGCGCAATCAAGGTCAACCGCTCTCGTGAACTTCATCCTACGCTGGGACAAAGCGCACACAAAATCTGCGGCATTATATACTGGCGCCACTGAAACGGAAACGACACTGCTTGCCGCGTCCATTCCCGGCGCCGCCCACATCGGAAATCCCATGCAATTCAAGAACCCCATCCTCGGCCTGTGCCAACAGTCCACCTTCATGCTCAGCGCCGCCAAAGTCGATCAATGTCCCGACGACGAAGGCTTTGAAGTCGCCTTCGCCGGCCGTTCCAACGCCGGCAAGTCCAGTGCGCTGAACACCCTCACGCATGCGAGCCTGGCGCGAACCTCGAAAACACCGGGGCGTACGCAGCTGCTGAACTTCTTCAAGCTAGACGATGAACGCCGTCTGGTCGACCTGCCGGGTTACGGTTACGCAAAAGTACCGATCCCGTTGAAGATGCACTGGCAGCGTCACCTGGAAGCCTATCTGGGCGGTCGCGAGAGTTTGAAAGGTTTGATTCTGATGATGGATATCCGTCATCCAATGACCGACTTCGACCTGCTGATGCTTGACTGGGCCGTCGCCGCCGGCATGCCGATGCACATCCTGCTGACCAAAGCTGACAAGCTGACCTATGGCGCGGCGAAAAACACCCTGCTCAAGGTTCAGGCGGAGATCCGCAAAGGTTGGGGCGATGCCGTGACGATTCAGCTGTTTTCTGCACCGAAACGCATGGGCCTGGAAGACGCCTACACTGTATTGGCAGGCTGGATGGAACTGGCGGACAAGGGTGCCGAGGTTGCCGAGTAAGGTTGCCAGATAAAATCGCGGGCAAAAAAAACCCCGGACTTCTATGGGGAGGGGGAAGTTCCGGGGTTCAAGTTCCGGACCGCTTAGGGCGGGGTCCAGATATCTGCCAACACTTAACACAACATAGGAGCATCGAAGGGCTTCACCAGCCATTCAGTAACTCTGAGTGGCGTTTCACAGGTTTAGTTCCTGAAGGGCTAAAAAACCATTCGAAATAAACCGGTTGGTTTTCCGCAATAAGCGTCCTCTGCCTTTTCTGCCGCGGCACTATGCCGCAGCAGGGCCCGTGTAGGAGCGAGCTTGCTCGCGATGGACGCCCAGGCGCCGCGTTTATCCAGGCAGCCCTCGTCATCGTTAACGTTCTTCGCGAGCAAGCTCGCTCCTACAGAAGTTGCTCAGTGAGCCTCATCCCAGTTATTTCCTACACCCACCTCTACCAGAAGCGGCACATCCAGTTGTGCTGCGTCGCTCATGTGCGCGCGAATTTCCTCTCGAACCTGGTCGATCAGATCTTCGCGCACCTCAAGCACCAATTCATCGTGCACCTGCAGGATGACTTTGGCGTCGAGACCTGACGTGGTCAGCCAATTATCCACTGCGACCATCGCTTTCTTGATGATGTCCGCCGCGGTGCCTTGCATCGGGGCGTTGATCGCTGTGCGCTCGGCACCTTT
Source organism: Pseudomonas sp. (assembly GCA_003525045.1). Lineage (GTDB taxonomy): Bacteria > Pseudomonadota > Gammaproteobacteria > Pseudomonadales > Pseudomonadaceae > Aquipseudomonas. The sequence continues at coordinate 3,912 of DQGF01000024.1, forward strand.
GCGCAGGGCCGGGTTTTTCGCGTTGATCTCCGGCAGGTACAGGCGACGACCGAAGATGGTTTCGACGAAACCTTGCTCGGCGGCCTGGGCGCGGGTGCGCTGCATGTACTCCAGTACGCCGGGGTAGCGGGTGAAGTAACGGTCGATGTAAGCCTGGGACTGTTTGCGATCGACGCCGATCTGCTTGGCCAGACCAAAGGCGCTCATGCCGTAGATCAAACCGAAGTTGATCGCCTTGGCGCTACGCCGCTGGTCGGTGGTGACCGCTTCCAGTTCGACCCCGAAGACTTCTGCCGCTGTGGCCTTATGCACGTCCAGGTCGTTGCGGAAGGCGTACAGCAAGCCTTCGTCCTTAGCCAGGTGAGCCATGATCCGCAGCTCGATTTGCGAATAGTCCGCGGCCAGCAGTTTGTAGCCTTTTGGCGCGACGAACGCCTGACGAATCCGACGGCCTTCGGCGGTACGGATCGGAATGTTCTGCAGGTTCGGATCGATGGACGACAATCGTCCGGTAGCGGCAACGGCTTGCTGATAAGACGTATGGATGCGCCCGGTGCGAGCGTTGATCTGCTCTGGCAAACGGTCGGTGTAGGTGCTCTTTAGTTTACTCAGCGAGCGGTACTGCATCAGCACCTTGGGCAGCGGGTAGTCCTGTTCGGCCAACTCGGCCAACACCGCTTCGGCTGTCGAGGCCTGGCCCTTGGCGGTTTTGCTGAGGACGGGCAAGCCGAGCTTTTCGTAAAGGATCACGCCCAGTTGTTTTGGCGAACCGAGGTTGAATTCTTCGCCGGCAATGGTAAAGGCCTCGCGCTCAAGGGCGACCAGCTTCTCACCCAACTCGACGCTCTGGATGCCCAGCAGGTTGGCGTCCACGAGCGCGCCTTGGCGTTCGATACGGGCCAGCACCGGCATCAGCGGCATTTCAATGTCGTTGAGTACTTTGCTCAGGCTTGGCGTGGCTGCCAGTTTTTCTTGCAATGCCAGGTGCAGGCGGAAGGTGACATCGGCGTCTTCGGCGGCATAGGGGCCTGCCAGCTCAAGAGAGATCTGGTCGAAGGTCAGCTGTTTGACGCCTTTACCCGCGATCTCGTGAATGTCGGTCTTGCTTTGGCCCAGGTACTTGAGCGCCAGACTGTCCATGTCGTGACGGGTGGCCGTCGAGTCGAGTACGTAAGACTCGAGCATGGTGTCGTAGGCGATACCCCGAACCACGATCCCGTTGTTCTGATCGCCACCGATGGCGCAATTGGCAAGGATATTGGTTTCGAACTTGGCGTGCTGGCCGACTTTCAGCTTGTTCGGGTTTTCCAGCAGCGGTTTCAACGCCAGTAGCACGCTGTCGCGATCCAGTTGGTCCGGAACGCCCATGTAGGAATGGGTCAGCGGAATGTAGGCCGCTTCGTTGGCCGCGACGGAAAACGCCAGACCCACCAGTTGCGAGTGTTGGGCATCACTGCCATTGGTTTCGGTGACGAAGGCGATCAGCGGTGCCTTGTCGAGCTTGTCCAGCCAGGCCTCGAAGCGCTTCTGGTCGAGGATGGTTTCGTACTTCGCTTCAGCGGCGCCCGGCTGTTCCTGGACGACTTCGACAATGTCCTGACCCGAGCGCTTGGCGTCGCGTTGGTTCTCTTCGAACCAGCTCTTGAATTCCAGCAGGGTGTAAAGCTCGGCGAGCTTGTCGTGGTCCGGCCGACCCATTTGCAAGTCGTCCAGGCCGATATCCAGCGGCACATCGATCTTGATCGTCGCCAGTCGATAGGAGAGAAACGCCATCTCCTTGTGCTCTTCGAGCTTGGCCGGCAGGGTCTTGGCCCCGCGAATCGGCAGGGTCGGAACGATATCGAGCTGCGCGTAGAGCTCGGTCAGGCCGCCATTCACGCCCACCAGCAGCCCGGAAGCGGTTTTCGGGCCGATACCCGGAACGCCCGGAATGTTGTCGGACGAATCGCCCATCAGTGCCAGATAATCGATGATCTGCTCGGGAGCGACGCCGAATTTCTCCTTCACGCCCTCCACGTCCAGCGCGCTACCGGTCATGGTATTGACCAAGGTAATGTGCCCGTCGACCAGTTGCGCCATGTCCTTGTCACCCGTGGAAATGACCACCGGGCGGTCGGCGGCCGCACTGCTGCGTGCCAGGGTGCCGATCACGTCGTCCGCTTCGACGTTGTCCACGCACAGCAATGGGAAGCCCAGGGCCTTGACGCTGGCGTGCAACGGCTCGATTTGTACCCGCATGTCGTCGGGCATGCTCGGACGGTTGGCCTTGTATTCGGCGAACATTTCGTCGCGAAAAGTCCCGCCCTTGGCGTCGAACACCACGGCGAATGGACTGTCCGGGTACTGCTTGCGCAGACTCTTGAGCATGTTCAACACGCCTTTGACCGCACCGGTCGGCAGACCTTTGGATGTGGTGAGCGGTGGCAGGGCGTGAAAGGCGCGGTACAGGTAAGAAGAACCGTCCACCAGGACGAGGGGGGCTTGGCTCATGAGCAGGATCAACCTTTTCGGCGGGTCCGGCGCTAGAATAGCGGGACCGTTGACGACAAAGGGACAAGGTTATCATGCGCACACTAAATCGCCTGTTACTGGCTGGCTTGTTTGCAATCGCTCCATTGGCTGTCATGGCGGCGGACGATGCACCGTCGCCGGAGCCGGATGTCACGATCCGCACGGAAGGGGATAAAGTCATTCAGGAGTACCGTCAGAACGGTTTCCTGTATGCGATCAAGGTCACCCCGAAGGGCGCACCGCCGTATTTTCTGGTGCGTGCGGACGGGACCGATGCAAACTTCATCCGCTCGGATCAGCCGGATATGCTGATTCCGTCGTGGAAGATCTTTGAGTGGAAGTAGTTTCCTAACTTTAATCGGCGCCAGCTCAATCGCGGCGCCCGAACTGAGCAGTTTTTAATCATGTCTGTGTTCACCCCCCTGGCTCGGCCCGAGCTGGAAACCTTTCTCGCCCCATACGGGCTCGGCCGCCTGCTTGATTTCCAGGGGATTGCCGCCGGTAGTGAAAACACCAATTTCTTTATCAGCCTGGAGCAAGGCGAATTTGTCCTGACCCTGGTTGAGCGCGGCCCGGTTCAGGAAATGCCGTTTTTCATTGAACTGCTCGATGTGCTGCACGGCGCCGACCTGCCAGTGCCCTACGCCCTGCGTACTACCGACGGCGTCGCCTTGCGCGAGTTGGCCGGCAAGCCTGCACTATTGCAGCCACGTCTGGCCGGCAAGCACATCAAGCAAGCCAACACGCAGCATTGCGTTCAGGTCGGCGAGCTGCTGGCTCATCTGCACCTGGCGACTCAGGCCAACATGATCAAGCGCAAGACCGATCGCGGCCTGGACTGGATGCAGGAGGAGGGCACGCAGCTGCTTTCTCATCTGAATGCCGAGCAGAGCGATCTGTTGCAGCGGGCGCTGGAGGAAATCACCCAGCAGAAGACGAAAATTCTGGCCCTGCCGCGCGCCAACATCCACGCCGACCTGTTCCGCGACAACGCGATGTTCGAAGGCACGCATCTGACCGGGTTGATCGACTTCTACAACGCCTGTTCGGGGCCGATGCTCTACGACGTGGCGATTGCCTTGAATGACTGGTGTTCGGACGAGGACGGGAAGATCGACGGGCCGCGGGCGCGGGGGTTGTTGGGGGCTTATGCGGGATTGCGGCCGTTCACCGCTGCAGAAGCCGAACTGTGGCCGACGATGCTCCGAGTAGCGTGTGTGCGGTTCTGGCTGTCGCGGTTGATCGCGGCGGAGTCGTTTGCCGGGCAGGATGTGTTGATTCACGATCCGATGGAGTTTCAGCAGCGGCTGGCGCAGCGGCAGAAGGTTAGTACGCCGTTGCCTTTCGCGCTCTAAAAGCTTCGCGGGCAAGCCTCGCTCCTACAGGATTCATGTCGTTCATTATATCGGCGAACGACACAAATCCTGTAGGAGCGAGGCTTGCCCGCGAAGAATTCACCGCAAAATTTCCTGCCTACAACGACTCCAGGCACCCCGCCAAATCATTCCCCAATTTCTCCAGCACCTGCTCATACCCCTGAGCAGTCGCAGGCGTGTACCCGCCCAGCGCGTCCAGCTCCGCCAGTTTCACCGGCAAGCCAGCCACCAGGGTTTCTGCCAGGCGTGGACGCAGCGGCGGCTCACTGAACACGCAGGTTTTACCAACTTCCTGCAACCGCGTGCGCATCGCCGCGACGTGCTGGGCGCCGGGCTGGACTTCGGCCGCGACGCTGAACACGCCGGCATGCTTGAGACCGTATGCGTCTTCGAAGTAGTCGAAGGCTTCATGGAACACGAAGTAAGGTTTGCCGGCGATACTGGCCAAACGTGCTTTCAGGCGAAGATCCAACGCATCCAGACGTTCATCGAATGCCTTGAGATTGCTTTGATAACGCGCCGCGTTGGCTGGATCAGCCGCGCTCAGGTCAGCGGCCATTTTCGTCGCGATCACGCGCGCATTGACCGGCGATAACCAGAGATGCACATCCAGACTGCCGGGGCGGTGATCGTGGTCATGCTCGTCGGCTTCTTCAGCATGAGAGTGGTTGTCTTCGGCGAAATGTCGCAGTTTCAGGCCGGGCAAATCCTGCACGGCGACGCTCGGCAGCGTACGACCATTGAGTACTCGAGGCAGGAAACCTTCCATGTCCGGACCGATCCAGTACACCAGATCCACCACTTGTACCTTCCGTATGTCGGATGGGCGCAGGGCATAGTTATGCGGCGAGGCGCCCGGGGGCAACAGGACTTCGGGAATGGCCACGCCATCCTGCACCGCTGCGGCGATCAGCTGCAGGGGCTTGATGCTGGTGAGGACTTTGACTTCGGCTTGCGCCGAACCGATCAGCAGAAAAGTTGCGATAAATGCGACAAAGATAGAAAAAAGTCGGGACACGATGACCACTCGAAGAGGCGAGAACGAGTAACATAATAACGTCTCTCACAAAACTCGTCGCCGCTCATGCCTAAAACACCGATTGCCAGCCGTCCCCACGACCACTCTCACTGCGTTCATAGCGCACTGTCTGAGGCCGACGCCCTGTGCGCACGTCAGGGCCTGCGCCTGACCGCCTTGCGTCGGCGGGTGCTGGAACTGGTCTGGCAAAGCCACAAGCCATTGGGTGCCTACGACATTCTCGCGGTACTCAGCGAGCAGGACGGCCGCCGCGCCGCGCCGCCAACGGTGTACCGCGCGCTGGATTTCCTGCTGGAAAACGGACTCGTCCACCGCATTTCCTCGTTGAACTCGTTCGTCGGTTGCAACCACCCGGAACATGCTCACCAGGGTCAGTTCCTGATCTGCCGCGAATGCCACGCCGCCATCGAGCTTGAACAGAAATCCATCAGTGACGCGATCATCGGCAGCGCCAAAGATGTCGGATTCGTCGTCGAAGGCCAGACCGTTGAAGTGGTCGGTCTCTGCTCGGGTTGTCAGGGGGCTTGATGAGCAACGCGCTGATCCGCCTCGAGCAGGTTGCTGTCACATTCGCCGGGCAAAACGTGCTGGATAACATCGAGCTGAGCGTCGAGCCGGGGCAGATCGTGACCCTGATCGGCCCCAATGGCGCCGGCAAGACCACCCTGGTGCGCGCCGTGCTTGGCCTGCTGAAGCCGGACAGTGGCAGTGTCTGGCGCAAGCCGAAACTGCGGGTCGGCTACATGCCGCAAAAACTGCATGTCGATCCGACGTTGCCGCTTTCGGTGCTGCGTTTCTTGCGTCTGGTGCCGGGTGTGGACCGCGCCCGGGCCTTGGCCGCGCTCAAGGAAGTCGGCGCCGAACAGGTGATCGACAGTCCGGTGCAAAGTGTTTCCGGTGGTGAAATGCAGCGCGTGCTGCTGGCCCGGGCGCTGCTGCGCGAGCCGGAATTGCTGGTGCTCGACGAACCGGTGCAAGGCGTGGACGTGGCCGGGCAGGCCGAGCTCTACAGCCTGATCACCCGATTACGGGACCGACATGGCTGCGGGGTTTTGATGGTGTCCCATGATCTGCATCTGGTGATGAGCACCACCGACCAGGTGGTCTGCCTGAATCGTCACGTCTGCTGCTCCGGGCATCCCGAGCAGGTCAGCGGCGATCCGGCGTTCGTCGAGCTGTTTGGCAAGAACGCCCAAAGCCTGGCGATTTATCACCACCATCACGACCACGCCCATGACCTGCATGGTTCGGTGGTCAGCGCGGCCCCGGCGGCCCCTACCCACGTTCACGGAGATAGCTGCAAGCATGGCTGATTTTCTGCTCTACGCCCTGCTTGCAGGTCTGGCCCTGGCACTGGTCGCAGGCCCGTTGGGTTCGTTCGTGGTCTGGCGGCGCATGGCCTATTTTGGCGACACCCTGTCCCATGCCGCACTACTTGGTGTGGCGCTGGGCTTTTTGCTGGATGTCAGCCCGACTGTCGCGGTCACCGTAGGCTGTTTACTGTTGGCAGTGCTGCTGGTGACCTTGCAACAGCGTCAGCCGCTGGCGTCCGACACGCTTTTGGGAATTCTTGCACCCAGCACGCTCTCTTTGGGCTTGGTAGTACTAAGCTTCATGCACGAAGTGCGGATCGACCTGATGGCCTATCTGTTCGGTGACCTGCTGGCGATCAGTCCGACCGATCTGGCCTGGATCCTCGGCGGCAGCGCGGCGGTACTGGCCTTGCTGGTGACCTTGTGGCGGCCATTGCTGGCGATTACGGTCCATGAAGAACTGGCCAAGGTAGAAGGTTTGCCGGTACCGGCGTTGCGCCTGACCCTGATGTTGTTGATCGCCGTAGTCATTGCAGTGGCGATGAAAATCGTCGGTGTATTGCTGATTACTTCGCTGCTGATCATCCCGGCGGCTGCGGCACAGCGTCACGCCCGGTCACCGGAAGAGATGGCACTGGGCGCGAGCCTGCTGGGCATGCTCGCCGTATGTGGCGGGCTGGCGCTGTCGTGGTTCAAGGACACTCCGGCGGGCCCGTCGATTGTGGTGACGGCTGCCGCGCTGTTTCTGCTGAGTTTTGTCCTGCCCCGTCGAGGGGTGTAGACTTGCTCGTTTTTTGCGCAAATAGAGAGTCGCAGGAATGAAGCCGTTCGCCTCCCGTTATCTGCTCCTTGTCGCATTTTCCCTGCTGCTGGGCGCTTGCCAAAGCACGCCACCGGCAGCCACCGAGCCTACCGATGCACGGGCTACGGCCATTGCACAGCTGGAACAAAGCCTCGCCAGCAGCGAACTGGCCACCGCCGAAGGTCAACTGGCCGCCTTGCAGGCCGAGTCGCCCAACGATCAATCCCTTGAGCAATATCAGCGGCAGCTGGCCGAAGCCTATCTGCGCCGTAGCCAGATCGTGCTGCAAAAAGGTGATGTGAATGCTGCTGCCACCGCCCTGAGCCGCGCACGGGTGTTGATGCCCAAGGCGCCAGCGCTGACCGGAGGGGTCAATAACGCGATCGTCAATGCCCGTAAAGCCGAGTTGGATAGAGCTGAAGCGGCTCTCATGGCTGCCGAAGCCAAGCCACCGGCCAAAGTCATCGATCCAACGGCTGAAAGCACCACGGTGGCGCTGAACCTTACCGATATGGCAAAGCTTCGCCGACAACTGGATGCCATCGCTGCCGATGTGGTGAATTATCAATGCGACGTCAGCATTCAGGCGCCGCGCACCCAGGACTACCCTTGGTTGGCCACCTTGCTGACCAAGCGGGTAAAGAAGCTGGATTCGGGATTTGATCTGAACCTGGAAAAGCAGATTTTGCGCAATATACCGGCGCAGATCGTTTTGAGTCCGCGTAAGCCCTAAAAGCTTCGCGGGCAAGCCTCGCTCCTACCGGGGGCAGTGTCGTTCGCTGATTATATGAACGACACGAAACCTGTAGGAGCGAGCGGTGC
>DQGF01000024.1:12086-18280 GCA_003525045.1 Pseudomonas sp.
TCCGACTTGCCCGCGAAGGCGTCCTCCCTACCGATACAAACCTTAAGCCGGAATCGCCTTGGCCTTAGGCTCCCGATCCCAAACCCGATGCTGCCCGATCGCAGCAATAAATGCCTTGGTCAGTTTGGCATCCGTCCCCACAATCAACCCCGCATCAGCCTCCAGCTTCAACAAATCCAGCAACTGCTTCGCCTCACCGTGCAACGCGATGGCCTTCAAGTGTTTGTAAGCCTCAAGCAGGTAATGCAGCGCCACGCCATCAGTGCTCAACGCCTTGATCGACGCCGCGCCACCGGGCACGAATACCGCGTCGAACGCGATGGATGGCAGGCCTTCCATCGACGCATCCACCGGCAACGCTTTGCCATCGGCAGTTGTCACCGGCGCCGAAGTAGGGCCGAGCAGTTTTGCGTGCGCGCCTTCAGCCTCCAGCGCTTTCTTCATCGCATCGATCGCCGCACCATCGACGCCATTGGCCGCCAGAATCGCGACTTTCCGGGTTTTGATATCGCCCGGTAGCAAGTTGGCCTGGCTCAAGGCCGGCGAGCGCTCCAGAGAGATTTTCGGCACATCGACCGTTCCGGCTTTCGGCGCTGGCAGGCCGAGGTTCTGCGCGACGCGCTTGGCCAGTTCCAGGTCGATATTGGCCAGGATCTCATTCACCTCGCGCGCACGGATAAACTCTCGTTCAACCTTGCCCAGCTCAAAGCTGTAAGCGGCAATGATGTGCTCCTGCTCGTGCTTGCTCATGCTGTGGAAGAACAGCCGCGCCTGGGAGAAGTGATCGCCGAAGGATGCGCTGCGCTGGCGAATCTTGTTGGCATCGATGCGCTCCGGATGCGTTTCGAAACCACCATTTTGTGCGGCGGGCGGGGTTTCTTTCGGCCAGCCGCCGTCAATGGAGTTCGGCTCGTAGGAGGCACGGCCCTTGTCGATGGTGGTGCGGTGTAGCGCGTCTCGCTGACCATTGTGGAATGGCGCGACCGGACGGTTGATCGGAATTTCGTGAAAATTCGGTCCGCCAAGTCGGCTGATTTGCGTATCGGTGTAGGAAAAAAGTCGCCCTTGCAGCAGTGGATCGTTGGAGAAGTCGATACCCGGCACGATATGCCCAGGGCAGAAAGCGACCTGCTCGGTCTCGGCAAAGAAGTTGTCCGGATTGCGGTTGAGCACCATCTTGCCCAGCGGGGTAATCGGCACGATTTCCTCGGGAATGATCTTGGTCGGGTCGAGCAAGTCGAAGTCGAAGGTGTGTTCGTTTTCCTCTTCGACCACCTGTACGCCCAATTCCCATTCCGGGTAGTCCCCCATCTCGATCGACTCCCAGAGATCGCGACGGTGGTAGTCGGTGTCTTTACCGGCGAGCTTCTGCGCTTCATCCCAGACCAGCGAGCAAGTCCCGGCAGAAGGGCGCCAGTGGAATTTGACGAAGCGCGATTTACCTTCGGCGTTGATCAGGCGGAAGGTGTGCACGCCAAAGCCCTGCATGCTGCGCAGGCTCTTCGGGATCGCCCGGTCGGACATGGCCCACATCACCATGTGCGCCGATTCCGGTACCAGAGACACGAAGTCCCAGAAGGTGTCGTGTGCCGAACCACCGGTAGGAATTTCGTTGTGGGGCTCGGGTTTCACTGCATGCACGAAGTCAGGAAACTTGATGGCATCCTGAATGAAGAACACCGGCATGTTGTTGCCCACCAGGTCGAAGTTGCCTTCGTCGGTGAAGAACTTCACGGCGAAACCTCGTACGTCCCGCACGGTATCGCCCGACCCACGAGGGCCCTGCACCGTGGAAAAGCGCACGAAGACCGGAGTTTGTTTGGCGGGGTCTTGCAGGAAGCCTGCCTTGGTCAGCACGGAATGGTTTTCATACGTCTGAAAGTAACCGTGGGCACCGGTCCCGCGGGCATGCACGATGCGTTCGGGAATACGCTCATGGTCAAAATGCGTGATCTTTTCACGCATGATGAAGTCTTCCAGCAACGACGGCCCTCGGTCGCCGACCTTCAACGTGTTCTGGTTGTCGGAGACCTTAACGCCCTGATTGGTGCGCAGAGCCTGTTCAGTGGCGTCGGAGCGAAATTTTTCCAGGCTGTCGAGCTTGGCATTGGTGTTGCCGCGGTCCAGGGTATCGGTCCCGGCCAATGCGCTTTTGGGTGCGGCAGGCTTTTTTGTACTCATCAGTCGTAAACTCCTCGTAGCGATTCCCGCCGTAGCCAGGACGCTTGGGCAATATCCCCAGGCACGGCACCGGGGGCGTTTTCGAGTTGCTTAATTAGTGACTGATGACGTTATGAGCCGTTCCTTTTTTCTGACCTTTGATCGCGTTATTGCCAAATGGCAGGTTGAATACGAAATAAATGCTAAGAACCTCTATACGGACAGGCTAAAATGCGCGCCCGGCTATCCGCTGATCCTTTTCTAACGCGCCCCACAAGGTTCGCTACGTGATCGAGTTTCAAAACGTCCACAAAACCTACCGCGTCGCCGGTAAGGATATTCCCGCCCTGCATCCGACCAGTCTGATGATTGAGAATGGTCAGGTATTCGGCCTGATCGGCCATTCTGGCGCGGGAAAAAGTACCCTGCTGCGTCTGATCAATCGCCTGGAAAACTCCAGCGGCGGCAAGATTTTCGTCGATGGCGAAGAAGTTACCGCGCTTGATGCCAACAGCCTGCGGCGCTTCCGTCAGCAGGTCGGGATGATTTTCCAGCACTTCAACCTGTTGGCGTCCAAGACCGTGGCCGACAACGTCGCGCTGCCGCTGACGCTGGCCGGTGAACTGTCTCGCAGTGAGATCGATCGGCGTGTGGCCGAATTGCTGGCGCGGGTTGGACTTTCCGACCACGCCAAAAAGTATCCGGCGCAGTTGTCCGGTGGCCAGAAGCAGCGCGTCGGTATTGCCCGCGCCCTGGCGACCAAGCCAAAAATCCTGTTGTGCGACGAAGCCACCAGCGCCCTGGACCCGCAGACCACTGCGTCGGTTCTGCAATTGCTGGCCGAGATCAATCGCGAGCTGAAGCTGACCATCGTCCTGATCACTCACGAAATGGATGTGATCCGTCGAGTCTGCGACCAGGTGGCGGTGATGGACGCTGGCGTGATCGTCGAGCAAGGTACGGTGGCCGAGGTGTTCCTGCATCCCAAGCACCCGACCACCAAGCGCTTCGTCCAGGAAGACGAGCAGATCGACGAAAGCGAACAGCGCGACGACTTCGCTCACGTGCCGGGCCGCATTGTGCGCCTGACCTTCCAGGGCGAAGCGACCTACGCGCCGTTGCTCGGTACCGTCGCTCGGGAAACGGGTGTGGACTACAGCATCCTGGCCGGTCGCATCGACCGCATCAAAGACGTTCCCTACGGGCAGTTGACCCTGGCCGTGACCGGTGGCGACATGGAAGCGGCGTTCGCCCACTTCACTGCAGCTGACGTCCACATGGAGGTCCTGCGCTAATGGAAGTCCTGACAAGTTTCTTCGCCAACATCGACTGGTTCGAAATCTGGCTGGCTACTGGCGATACCTTGCTGATGCTCTTCGGTTCGCTATTGTTCACCGTGCTGCTGGGCCTGCCGCTGGGCGTGCTGTTGTTCCTCTGCAGCCCGCGTCAATTGCTGGAAGCCAAAGGCGTCTACGCGATGTTGTCGCTGGTGGTGAACATCCTGCGTTCGCTGCCGTTCATCATTCTGTTGATCGTGATGATTCCGTTCACGGTATTGATCACCGGCACTTCGCTGGGTGTCGCCGGTGCGATCCCGCCGCTGGTAGTGGGCGCCACACCATTCTTCGCGCGACTGGTGGAAACCGCCCTGCGTGAAGTGGATCGCGGCATCATCGAAGCGACCCAGGCCATGGGCGCGACGACGCGACAGATCATCACCAATGCCTTGCTGCCGGAAGCGCGTCCGGGGATCTTCGCGGCGATTACGGTGACAGCCATTACACTGGTTTCCTACACGGCGATGGCCGGTGTGGTCGGCGCTGGCGGCCTGGGCGACCTGGCGATCCGTTTCGGTTACCAGCGTTTCCAGACCGATGTGATGGTGGTCACCGTGGTGTTGTTGCTGGTGCTGGTGCAAGTGCTGCAAACCGTTGGCGACAAGCTGGTTGTACACTTTTCTCGTAAATGAGCTTTTTAATTAAAAGCATGAGCCGGTCATTCGCTGGCAGGCGCCGAAGACAGGCGTCGCAAGCGAGTACCCACAAGGAGTTAGCTGAATGAAAAAACTACTCGTCGCGTTCGCTGCCGTTGCAGCCTTCTCCGCTCACGCAGCCGACATCCTGACCGTCGCGGCCACCCCGGTCCCGCACGCGGAAATCCTCGAATTCGTCAAGCCGGCCCTGGCCAAAGAAGGCGTGGACCTGAGGGTCAAAGTCTTCACCGACTACATCCAGCCGAACGTGCAGGTCGCCGAGAGACGTCTGGACGCCAACTTCTTCCAGCACCAGCCGTACCTCGATGAGTTCAACAAGGCCAAGACCACCAATCTGGTTGCCGTTACCGGCGTGCACCTGGAACCGCTGGGCGCCTACTCCAGCAAGTACAAAGCGCTGACCGAACTGCCTGGCGGCGCCAACGTAGTGATCCCGAACGATGCCACCAACGGCGGCCGTGCGCTGTTGCTGCTGGCGAAGGCCGGCCTGATCAAGTTGAAGGATTCGAACAACATCCTGGCGACCGTGAAGGACATCACCGAGAACCCCAAGGACCTGAAGTTCCGTGAACTGGAAGCCGCGACCATCCCCCGCGTACTGACCCAGGTCGACCTGGCGCTGATCAACACCAACTACGCGCTGGAAGCCAAGCTCGATCCGGCCAAGGATGCGCTGGTCATCGAAGGCAGCGACTCGCCGTACGTGAACATCCTGGTAGCTCGTCCGGACGACAAGGACAGTGAAGCGATGAAGAAACTGGTTGCTGCTCTGCACAGCCCGGAAGTGAAAGCCTTCATTCTCGAGAAGTACAAAGGCGCGGTGGTGCCGGCGTTCTGATCCGACGCTTTAACGAAAAATGGGGCGCATTCAATGCGCCCCATTTTTTTATGCCTGAAACACCGCCCCTCCGGGAGATGCTTATTTGCGGTTAAGCATCACCGGCAGCTGCACCACCAGTTTCTGGTTGTTCAACGGCGCCCGAATAAACCCGCGCTGAGTCCCGTCCGGTCCAATCACCGCCAGGTTGCCGCTGTGATCAACCGTGTAATTCGGCTTGCTGGTGTCCGCCGGAATGAACGGAATACTGACCGCATTGGCCAGTTTCTGAATGTCTTCGACCGAAGACGCCGTCAGCCCTATGAACTGCGGATCGAAGTAACCCAGGTACTGCTTGAGCTGCTTGGGCGTGTCGCGGTTCGGGTCGACGCTGACCAGGACGATCTGCAACTTGTCCACCGCCTCAGGCGGCAGTTCGCTCTTGATTTGTCGCAGCTGGGCGAGGGTGGTCGGGCAGATGTCCGGGCAGAAAGTGTAGCCGAAGAACAGCAGGCTCCACTTGTCTTTCAACTCATTGACCGCTACCGGCTTGCCGTCTTGATCGGTCATCGTCACATCCGGCAGGTTGCGACTTTGCGGCAGCAGGATGATGCCCGCGTCGATCAGTGCCGTCGGGTCGCCCTGACCTTTGCCGGACAGCACTTTGTTGATGGTCAGGCCCAGGACCAGCGCGATCAGGGCGACGAGGATGAAGACGGTTTTCTGGGTTCGAGTCATAGGTTCAACAGTAAGTAGTGGTCTACGAGCAGCGCGATAAACAGCAGGAACAAGTAGTAGATAGAGTACTTGAAGGTGTTGATCGCCGCGTGCGGCCGAGTGCCACGGTACAGCACCACGGCCCATTGCAGAAACCTTGCGCCAAGTCCCAGTGCGCAAATCAGGTAGAGGGTGCCGCTCATGTGGATCACGTAGGGCATCAGGCTGACGGCCAGCAGCGCAAAGGTGTAGAGCAGGATGTGCACCTTGGTGTAATGCTCGCCATGGGTCACTGGCAGCATCGGAATGTCGGCCTTGGCGTATTCTTCTTTGCGGTGGATCGCCAGGGCCCAGAAGTGGGGCGGGGTCCAGGCGAAGATGATCAGTACCAGCAGCAGGGGTTCGGCGCTGATATGACCGGTGGCTGCGGTCCAGCCGAGTAGCGGCGGGGCGGCACCGGCCAGGCCACCGATGACGATGTTCTGCGCCGTACGGCGCTTCAGCCAC
>DQGF01000522.1:0-123 GCA_003525045.1 Pseudomonas sp.
AACGGGAAGTCGTGCAAGTACTGTGGCCTGAGCATTACACCAGCACAAACTACTCTAAATAAGATAAGCGCCTGCCTGACACCCACTCCTGACTAGCATCCGCCAGCGGCGTTGCCGGCTTTC
>DQGF01000522.1:420-2931 GCA_003525045.1 Pseudomonas sp.
GCCAGCGGCGTTGCCGGCTTTCGTCCCATTGAGAGCTACGCCAAAGCGTCAGGCTGAAGCGTCGGCGATCATTGAGCTGCCGCTGGCGAGCAATCGATCAAATAGCCAACGTCCAGGTGGCCCAGGTAGCGCTCGGAGCGCGCGGGCCCGTGTGGTGGAACGAGCCAATTTCCACGCTGATTCGAGAGCCTGTCTTAAAACTGAAACCTAATGGTCATATATTGAAGCCATACGCTTTCATAATCTTGGCTTCAGGCCTCTTCACGGATGAACTGCCCTCATGCGTCGTGTCGTCTTCAATCAAAAAGGTGGTGTTGGAAAATCCAGCATCGCCTGCAATCTTGCCGCTGTGAGTGCCGCGCAAGGCTACCGGACACTGCTGGTTGATCTCGATCCTCAAGCGAATTCGACTCACTACCTCACCGGCCTGCTCAACGACGACATACCCATGGGTATTGCCGACTTCTTCGAACAGACACTGTCTGGAGGCTTTGCCAACAAACAGTGTCGAGTGGCCATAACCAAGACTTCTTACAAGAACCTCCATCTCGTGACCGCCAGTCCAGATCTTTTAGATCTCCAGTCAAAGCTTGAGAGCAAATTTAAGATCAATAAACTGCGCAGATTGCTGGTGGAGCTCTCAGAGGACTACGAGCGTATCTACATCGACACCCCTCCCTCGCTCAATTTCTTCACCTTCAGCGCCTTGGTCGCTGCTGATCGGTTGTTGATTCCATACGATTGCGACGCTTTTTCTCGGCAGGCTTTGAATAGCGTCATCGCTCAAGTAGAAGACCTGCGTCTGGATCACAATGAATCGCTGCAAATAGAGGGCGTGGTGGTTAATCAATTTGTCGCACGCACCGGCTTACACCAGACGCTCGTAGACGAAATGCTCGCAGAGGGCCTTCCTGTGCTACCGGTTTATTTGAGTAGCTCAATTAAAATGCGCGAGTCCCACGAAGCATCTGTACCCCTTATCCATTTGGCACCGCGCCATAAGCTCTCGATGGAATTTGTTGATTTGCTGGATGCACTAGAGCGAGCAGCTTAAGTGTCAACAATCACGAATAAGTTGAAGTGATTTTTGAAGGTTTAGTCAGAAAAAGCACCATCAGCCAGTCAATAAACACCCGCAAGCGTGGGGTCAGATGCCGATGGTGGGGATAGAGGGCCGTCATTGGCAGGTCCGGCGGACGATACTGGGGTAATAGCTCGATCAGGCTTCCGGCCGCCAGTTGTGTGGCGACATGGTAACGAGGGACTTGCACGATGCCGAAGCCTGCCTCGCACGCCGCAACATATGACTCGCCGTTGCGAACCGCCAAGCGTGCTGGCAAGTTGCGCGTCTCGATCTGCTCACCGCAATTGAACTCCAGTGCCTGCAGACGGCTGGTAGTGGCGGACAGATAGTCGATGCACTGATGACCGTCGAGCTGCTCGAGATTGGCAGGCAGGCCCAGGCGCGCCACATAGTCGGCGCTGGCACAGGTCACCTGGCTTAGCGGTGGCAGGCTACGTGCGACCAAGGTTGAATCACCCAGTTCACCAATGCGCACCACGCAGTCGACGCCTTCGCTGACCAGATCGATCATCCGGTCACCGATGCCAATCTCCAGCGTGATATCCGGGTATTGGGTACAGAAATCAGCCAGCGCCGGAATCACCAGCAAACGTGCGAGCGAAGCTGGCAGATCGATTTTCAAGCGACCGCGCGGATGCACCGCGCTATGGGAGAAGACACTTTCCGCTTCCTCGATGTCACCGAGGATGCTAAGGCAATGTTGGTAGTAAGACTGCCCGTCCAGGGTGGCACGCACTTGCCGCGTGGTGCGCTGCAGCAGCCGAGCGCCCAAGTGGTTTTCCAATTGTTTGACCAGCGTGGTGGCTGAGGCGCGGGAAATATCGAGGTGTTCGGCGGCCTTGCTGAAACTGCCGAGTTCGACGATTCGTACAAACACTTGCATCGCTTGAAGACGGTCCACGTGGCCACTCTTTTGTTCGTAAATTCAGAACAGTGTTGCCAGATCTAGCCTATTTATCAATTAAAGAAAGGCTAATAAAGTCAACCCACAATGAATTCTCGGTGGGTCAACATGACTGGCGGGCGCAAAAGAGAAGCACAATATGATTTACAAAGATTTTTCCGTATCGGCCGTGACTGCAGGTTTTCTTGCGGTGCTGATTTCCTATGCCGGCCCGTTGATCATCTTCTTCCAGGCCGCACAGAGTGCCAACGTCTCCACCGAGATGATTACCTCCTGGGTCTGGGGTATTTCAATCGGTGCCGCGGCGACCGGCATTCTGCTCAGCTGGTGGCTAAAGGTGCCGGTGATTACTGCCTGGTCCGCGCCGGGCACCGCGCTGCTGGTCACCCAATTTCCGGATCTGCCCCTTAGCCAAGCCGTGGGGGCCTATCTCACCGCCGCCGTGGCGATTTTCCTGATCGGTATTTCCGGCTACTTCGACAAGCTTATGCAGCTCATTCCCAAGGGCATCGCCTGCGCCATG
>DQGF01000522.1:3228-4829 GCA_003525045.1 Pseudomonas sp.
GGGCATCGCCTGCGCCATGATGGCCGGGATTCTGTTCCAGTTTGGCGTGGGGGCGTTTCAATCGGTGGAATCAATGCCGCTGCTGGCGCTGTGCATGTTCGTCGCCTACCTCTTTTTCAAGCGTCTGTTCCCACGCTACTGCCTGGTTTTTCTGCTGATTGTTGGCGTGATCCTGGCCGTCCTGCTGGAAGGCAGTGATCTGCAAGGCATCGAATGGACTCTAGCCAAACCGATCTTCATTCAACCGGAATGGACCTGGGCTTCGACCCTGAGCCTGGCTATCCCATTGGTGCTGGTGAGCTTGACTGGGCAATTTCTGCCGGGCATGGCCATCCTACGTAACTCGGGCTACGACGTACCGGCCAAACCACTGCTCAGCACCATTGGTCTGGCGTCCGTGGCCGTGGCTTGTTTTGGCGGCATCACCATCGTCATCGCCGCTATCACCGCGGCCTTATGCACTGGCAAAGATGCCCATGAAAACCCGGAGAAACGCTATATCGCCGGTATTGCCAATGGCTTCTTCTATCTGTTCGGGGCCTGCTTCGCCGGAACCATCATCATGCTGTTCACCGCCATGCCGAAAACCTTCGTCGCAGTGCTGGCCGGGCTGGCGCTGATTGGCGCTATTACCAGCAACATCATGGGTGCAGTCAACGAGTCAGATCACCGCGAAGCCTCGATGATCACCTTTCTTGCCACCGCCTCTGGCATGAGCTACTACGGTTTCGGCTCGGCGTTCTGGGGCGTGGTGATTGGCAGCCTGACTTACCTGGTGCTGCACAAATCGGGGTGGATCACGCCGAAAAACAGAGCCACTGAGCCGGTCGCCGTCAGCAAACAGGCCTAACGGTCCAACATCTTCAACCTCGCCAAACCCAAGCAAGGAGATATCCATGTCCGCCATCAACACCGCTGCAGCCAGAAGACATCGCCGAGCAGATATTTCACATCGCCAGCTTGCCCGCGCACATCAATATCAACCGCTTGGAGATCATGCCGGTTGGCAACGCAGCCAACCCGATGCGCGCGACTATCGGTTCAGCAGAGGTGCCAGCAATGCACACATACCGCGCCAGTGCGAACCCTCCCAGTAAATCTGTTGGCAGGCGTCGCAGCGCAGAAAGTGCGAATAGAGGGCGCCAATGCGTGGCGGCACCTGCGGCCGAGCCAGTTCCGGGCTGATCTCGTGCAGCGGCAGGTTGCAATGAAGGCACAGGCTGAATGGCCGCGCGCTACGCGCCAGGTCAAGGCGCTCGTACAATTCGCGCAGCTGCAGCGACGGTTTCAGGGCATGCACATAACAACCGTGGCTGATGATCCGCCGCTTGAGCAGTTCGCGGTCGCGGGTTAGCACGATGCGCCCTTGCTGCGCAGCGATCTCGGCGATCTCGGCATCCTCGAAGCCATTGTCGTAGAGGGTGTCGAAGCCGCTCATGCGCAGCAGGCTGGCCAGCCCGCCAAGGTGCGCATCAGCGACGAAGCGCAGCACCCGTAAAGGTTGCGCACGAACCTTTAGCAGCGGGCTGATGTCCAGCGCCTCAAACTTGGGATACACCGCCAGCCGGTCACTGTCGAAGATCACCCGCTCGAAGCCCACC
>DQGF01000522.1:5122-5261 GCA_003525045.1 Pseudomonas sp.
CCCCGCTCGAAGCCCACCGACTCGCCGTTGAGCAGCACCAGCTCGACCTCGGTGTGCGGTATCCCGAGCGCCTCGATCATGTGCTTGACCGTCGCCCCTCGAGCGCACTCGCAGGTAAAGGACTGCCGCCGCCGTTCGG
>DQGF01000522.1:5565-5824 GCA_003525045.1 Pseudomonas sp.
TCCGCCGCCGTTCGGCCGGCAGGAAATCGTTGAGCTCCTCGTAGAAACGAAAGGTTGCACTGGTCATGCTGAACAGTATGGCAGGGCTGCAGGATGAGCGAGTCCAGTCCGGACATCTTCTCCGACAAACCCCAAACTACGATCGTAATCATGTTGAAATTGACTATGCCATGGAGCTTCGATGCTGGAGGCCAACGCTATCTATTTGCCACTCATCTCCGTCGACTGCTTTTGGCTGCGCGGCGGATCGCCGCGACAC
>DQGF01000292.1:0-3279 GCA_003525045.1 Pseudomonas sp.
TTGAAACGCAGGAAGTGGCTCGCGTCCGGCGCCTTGCTGAGCAGGGTACCGGGCGCCAGCACCAGGTCGATATCCAGGCCTTTCCTCGCCAGGGTTTCGGCATGATGCCCTTCGGGCAGACGCGTCCAGATGAACAACCCTTCATGGGGCAGCGATGACACCGAGCAACCTGCCTCCAGCAGCCAGCGCGTCACCCGGCTGCTCGACTCGTAAAGCCGGTCCACCGTGCGCCGGGTGTGTTTGGCATAGCTGCCATCACTGAGCATCGTGCAGATAATCTGCTCCGCCAGTTCCGAAGTCATGCCACCGCAGGCCATTTTCAGGGTGATCATCCGTGCCGCCAGTTGCGGCGAAAGCACTGCATAGCTGACCCGGCTGTTAGCCGTCAGGGTCTTGGAGAAACCGGACACGTAGCTGACGTTGTCTAGCCCGCTCGCTGCCAGGCGTGGTGTCATGCGTTGCTGCATGTCGCAATACAAATCGTCTTCGAGGATGTGGAAACCATAGCGGTGGCTCAACTCCAGCAAGCGATAAACCTGCGCCGGGGAGAACGAGTGCCCGGTGGGGTTGTGCAGGGCGTTGTTGGTCATGTAGAGCACGGGACGATGGGCGATCAGCAATTGCTCGAAGGCCTCCAGGTCCATGCCGTCACAATCCCGGGGGATGGTGATGACCTTGGCTCCATGTAATGCCAGATTGGCGTGCATGGTGAAATAACACGGATCGTCGAGCAGCACCGTGTCGCCGGGTTTGACCAGCAGGCGCATCAGCATGTCGATGGCCTGCACGGTATTGGCCGTGGTGATGATCTGGTCCACCGGCACTTCGATGCCGTGGGTCGACAGCTTCACCCGCAACGCCTCGCGCAGCGGCAGGTAACCGCCGGCAACGCCGTATTCGCCCATGCGCAGGGAAGTTGCGCGCAGAGTGCCGCGCACGGCTTTAAGCAATTCTTCAGCCGGCAGCCACGAGGAAGGCAGAAATCCGCAGCCAGGGCGCAGCGCGCCATTGTCCAGCAGCACCGCGCGGCGGACCACGCTGAGTGTGTCTTGAGGTTGCAGGTCCGGGCCGGCATCGGTC
Organism: Pseudomonas sp.; assembly: GCA_003525045.1. Taxonomy (GTDB): domain Bacteria; phylum Pseudomonadota; class Gammaproteobacteria; order Pseudomonadales; family Pseudomonadaceae; genus Aquipseudomonas. The sequence goes on from DQGF01000292.1 coordinate 1,081, forward strand.
TGCATCGGGGTGCTGGAACGGTGCACGTAATGCCCCGAACCCTGGCGTGACACCACCAATCCCTTGGCCCGCAAGCGGTCCAGGGCATCAACCACCGTGGATTTGCCGACGTTCATCAAATCGGAGAGTTCGCGAATCGGCGGCAGCCGGGAGCCGTGGGGCAGGCCGCCCTGGCTGATCGCAACGGTCAACTGTTCGACGATCTGCTGGACCAGCGGCACGCCGGGCTGGAATTCGATGGCGGCGATGACTGCGCGTTGAACCTGCATTTTACTGGTCTCTCCGACAGTAAAGTTCGTTCGATTCTATACGAACTTGCTCTGATCAGAACAAGCCTTCGTCTCTACCATCACCTTACAGACTTTCTTGATTGTCGGCGCCAGTGGTCCCGCAATCGCTTGGTTCCAGAGGTGTTGCATGAGTGTTCAAACAACGGTCGCCGACGCCAAACCGGTGATTAACATCCGCCTGTTCACGATTCGAATCATCACGGCCGTGTCGCTGTTTGCAGTGTTGGGCAAGGCCAACGTCTGGCTCGACACTGCCACCAACAGCATTCTCGCCCTCGGTTATCGGGCCTTGTTGTTGCTCCTGCCCCTGACGTTGCTGGTGCTCGGCCGTCGCTCTTTGAGCGTCACGCTGCTGTGCGCCGCCCTCGGGCTGGTGCTGCTGGCGGTCACCAGCAACCAGGGTATGGTGATGTTCGCCGCGGCGTTGTTTGCCTATGGCATCGCCATCGCCGGTTACCTGATCAAGAGCGAAGCGGCCCAGACCAAAGAAGGTGCGGCCTACAACCGGGTCGCCATGAACATGGGCAGCCTGGTGGCGGGGCTGATCCTGCTTTCACCGTTGCTGACCCCAACCATGTTTTTCCTCGGCGCCGCCAGTTTCGTCCTGCTGTGCCTGCCCATCGCCATGGGCGCCACCTTCACCACCCAACCGGTAGTTGCCCCTCCAGCCACGCACGATGGCAGTGGCTGGCGCAACAAACTGCCGTGGGTGATCGCCGGCATCATCATGGGGATCAAGTTGTTCGGCGTATTCTCGATCCTGCCCCAGGCGATTCTGCTGGAGACCGGTGAGTTGCCGGCCTGGTATGGCTTGATGCTGATCCTCAACAGCGCCGTGGTCGTATTCGCCCAGGTACCGGTGATGAAGCTGATCGAGCGCACCGGGCGCTTCAAGGTGATCGCGGTGATCGGGATCATCATCGGCGGTTTTGCGGTGCTCTCGTCTCCGTCCGCTTTCCACGTCGAAACCCTCGTCGGCGCGCTGATCTGGGTGGCGCTGCTGTCCATCGCCGAATGTGCGTTCAGCTACCTCGATTACTTCTCGGTCAAGCAGAACAACATGTTCGTCAAGGAAGTGTCCCTGGGCGTCGGCGCCGGGCTGACGGTGCTGATCATGCGGGTCGTGCCAGCGCCGTACAACGCCCTGGTGCTGGCCGCCATCGGTGCGGGCGGGATTCTGGCCTGGTACTGGCTCAACCGTAAATCCAACGCGTCGCTGCACGACTGAGTCATCGCGTTTGCGTTTTTTTCTTCACAGGTCGGGTGCTTCATGAATACGACGTCTTGCGTAGTAGTGGTCGGGTACAACGGCAATCGGGTTCACGATATCCAGAAGCTGCGCGACCTCTGCAGAAAACTCTACAACGCCCGGCTGATCCTGCTGGTCGAGCAGATTCAAGCTGATGATGATCAGGTGGCGGATCACGTGTGCTGCACTTCCCTGGCGCCGGAAGATGTGGCGGTCTCTCTCGAACTGGTGGCGGGTTGCCTGGGTGCCGACCGCTGGAAATTGATCGGGGTGCTGCCCTTTTCCGACCGTGGCGTGCTGCTCGGTGCGGCGCTGGCTACCCATTACGGCTTGCCCGGCATCACCCCAGGCGAGGCGCGGGCGGGGCTCGATAAACAGATTTTTCGCAAACTGGAAGCGACGGCCAGCACTGCGCCGGATCATTACCGGCCGGTATTTTCCGCCCGAATCGACAGCCTGGGCGAGTTGCGCCAGCGGGTTGTCGAGCGCGGCGGCAGAGCCTTCATCAAACCTGCCTGCGAAGGCGCGAGCAGAGGCTGCCGGGTCATCCATCATCCGTCCGAATGCGATGAGGCGTGGCAGGCGCTCAAGCCGTATCGCGAAGGCGGGATCGTGCTCGAAGAGTTGATCCAGAACGCTCGGGAATACAGCTGGGACTAT
>DQGF01000292.1:3509-11307 GCA_003525045.1 Pseudomonas sp.
AGGGCAGGCGCAAAAGCCGTATCGCGAAGGCGGCATCGTCCTCGAAGAATTGATCCAGAGCGCCCGGGAATACAGCTGGGACTACGTGGCCGGCAGCACCTGGGTGACCGAGAAAACCACCACCGAAGGCGCCTATCGCGCGGAAATCCAGCAAGTGGTGCCGGCACCGCTGACGACTGAAGTGCAGGCGCGACTGGCGGCTGCCGGTCGGCACATGTCCGGGCTGGTTTCGCTGGATAACGGCGCTTATCACAACGAGGTTTTCCTGCGCAGTGGCGGCCTGACTTCGGCCGTGGAAACCAACATGCGTCCCGGCGGCATGCACATCTGGGACCTGGCACGCCTGGCGTTCGTCAATTTCGATCCCTGGGAACGGTGGGTCAGATGGGCGGTGGAGGGCAAGACCGTTCATCACCACCCCGTCGCCCGGGGCTATTGCGGTATTCGTCTGCTCCGCGCACCGGCCGGCGGTCTGTTGCGCTACGTGCCGGACATCGAATCCCTGGCCCGGGAACTCGACATCAAACTGGTGGAAGCGGTGTACGCCAAGCGCCTCAGTGATTCGGTCACCGCGCGGGTGAAAGACAACACCTCGTTCATCGGCCACATCGTCTTGTTCAGCGAGGACTATGGGCAGCTCAGCGCCAACCTGCTGCGTCTGGCAGAGGCGATCGAGTCGCGCGTCGAGGTCACCTGTCTGGCAGCGCCGTCGAGAGCGGTGGGCTGAGCCGTCGGCATCAATGTTGTTTGCATTATTGATCATGAGGGTTGGGAAAATGATTGAGCACATGAGCTGTGATGAACGTTTCATCGCCCTGGCAAAAGAACTCGGCTATGACATCTATGGCGAGAATACCGCTGGTGGGCATTACGCTCCGCTGATACGGCATCATGACGAACTGTACGTCAGTGGGCTGGTGCCGCGCATGAACGGAAAAATCCAGTATCCCGGCAGAGTCGGGCTGGAACTCAGCCTGACGGATGCGCAATCGGCAGCCAGTATCAGCGCGATGCGCGGGCTGGCGCTGATCGTCGACGCCATCGGTTCGCTGGATAAAATCAAGTCGCTGATACGGATCACGGTCTACGTGAAATCCACGGCGGACTTTGTAGACCTCAGCGAAGTGGCCGACGGTGCGTCGGATGTATTCAGCCATGTCCTGGGGGATGCCGGTAAACATACTCGAACGACTGTGGGTGTTTATCAACTACCGAAAAATGCCCCGGTAGAAGTTGACATGATCGTAGCGCTGAGACCGTCAGCGTTATAATTGTTAGTTGTTCGGCTTTACAGTGTCGAATTGTTCGCCTAAGGTTTGGTCATTCAAGTCGATCAAGCAAGTTGGAACTCGCGATGAATAACGTGCAGGGTGTGGTTTTTTCATATAACGACTTTCGCCAGAGTTTGCACCAGCCGCCGGTCAGTGCTCGGGTGTGGAAGGGTGGTGAACTTACAGATATACGTCAGAGCCTCTTGGCCAGCGAAGTCGATATAGTCGCGCTGGCCCACGACGAAAGCACCGAAGGCTGTAAATTAACGCCTGGGATGGCGGTGTCCATGCAATGGTTGAAACCGGGCGCGGTGTTGAACGGCCACGTTCATTCCTGGTGGCACCTGTTCATCATTCAGTCCGGCAGCGGCGCGTTGACCCTGGGCGATGCCGATGAAGTCAGCGTCAGCACCGGCGACGTATTGCTGGTGCCGGCCTGGACTCGGCACGGCTTCGTCAACACCAGCGCCACCGAACCGCTGGCCATGCTGAACATGAGCAACATGCCGCAAATGGCGTTGCTCTCCAATACAGCCATAAGCTGATCACCCGCCAACCATCATTTCCCCTCCGTTACACTCCAGGGAGTCCGCGTTCGCTGACTCCCTTTTTCTTTTCTGTCGCCCCTCCAGAACCCGCCGCGTGATCGGTGTTTTCGAACTTCTGTATCGATAGAAACAGATAATTTCTGTATCTGTTCAGCGCTAGATCAACTAACTAGGATCGCTTACAAGGCAACGGATTAATGTGCTTAATGCAAGGGAGCGTTCCATGGAAAGTACCAAGCTGAAACTGTATGTTGGCGCAGATTTTGTCAGTGCTTTTGCAATGTCTGCATTTGTGGCGTTGAAAGAAAAGCAACTTTCATTTGAGCTTGTCACTCTGGATTTAAAAGCGCGACAGAACTACCAGGCGAATTATCGTGATGTATCGCTGACCTGCAAGATCCCTACGTTGGTGCACAACGGTTTTACACTGTCGGAATCTTCGGCCATTGCTGAATACCTGGAGGAGGTGGCGCCGGGGCATAACAAACTATTCCCGCTTGACATCAAACAGCGCGCCCGCGCCCGTCAACTCCAGGCCTGGCTGCGCAGCGATCTGTTGGTGATTCGCAAAGAACGCCCGGCGGATCTCATTTACTTCGGCAAGAAAGACAATCCGCTGTCCGACGAGGCCCTGGCCGCTGTCGGCAGACTGTTTTTTGTGGCTGATCGGCTGCTGGAGGAGGGCGCTGATCACCTGTTCGGTGACTGGAGCATTGCCGACACCGACCTGGCAATCATGCTCAACCGACTGCTCGCCAATGGCGATCAAGTCCCTGCACGACTCGCGGCCTATGTCCGTCGCCAGTGGGATCGCGACAGCGTTGGGGCGTGGATGGATATAGAGCGCGCAGCACCGGCCATCGCGCTCTTGAATTCCTAAGGCCACCGCCAGGCAATCATCAGGAGCGCTGTCATGAAGGGAATGTCGGAGCTGGAAAGATACAAACCTTATAACTCACGCACCATCCGCGAAACGCCGTACTGGCACAAATTGACACCAGCGCTGCAGGAAGCCATGACCGTAGTCGCCAGGGTCATGCCGTTTCGCACCAATGAATACGTCCTGGGCACGCTGATCGACTGGAACAACATCCCGGACGATCCGATTTTTCGCATGACCTTTCCCCACAAGGACATGTTGCTGGCGCAGGAGTACGCCTCGCTCAAGCAACTGATCGAACGGGATGATGCCGTCGCCATCAAGCGCAGGATCGAAGCGATCTGGCTGCGCATGAACCCCCATCCGGCGGGACAGTTGACGCACAACGGCGTGACCCTTGACGGAAAAGTCCTGTCGGGCATTCAGCACAAGTACCGCGAGACCGTGCTGTTTTTCCCCGGTGCCGGTCAGACCTGTCATGCCTACTGCACCTTCTGTTTCCGTTGGGCGCAGTTCATCGGCGAAGAAGAACTCAAGTTCAATGCGCGTGAATCCCAGGAGCTGGTGAGCTACCTGCGGGTGCACACCGAGGTCACCGACGTGCTAATCACCGGCGGCGACCCGATGATCATGAACACCCGATCGCTGGCCGGTTACATCGACCCGCTGCTGGAATTGCCCCACCTGAAAAGCATCCGCATCGGCACCAAGTCCGTGGCCTATTGGCCGCAACGTTTTGTCAGCGACAAGGATGCGCCGCAACTGCTCGAACTGTTCAGACGGATCGTCGCGGCGGGGAAAAACCTGTCGATCATGGGGCATTACAACCATCCGGTGGAGATCCGCCAGGACATCGCCCGCCAGGCCGTCGAACGCATTCGCTCCACCGGGGCCACCCTGCGCATGCAGGCGCCAGTGATTCGGCACATCAACGAAAACCCCGCGGATTGGGCGGCACTCTGGACCGAAGGCGTGCGGCTCGGGGCGGTGCCTTATTACATGTTCGTCGAGCGCGACACCGGGCCCAGCCATTACTTCGCGATGCCGCTGGCCCGGGCGTTCGAGATTTTCCAGGCGGCCTATCGCACCGTGTCCGGGCTGGCACGCACGGTGCGCGGGCCGTCCATGAGCACCTTCTATGGCAAGGTGTTGATCAACGGCATCGAGACCGTCGCCGGGGAAAAGGTCTTCGTGTTGCAGTTCCTCCAGGCCCGCAATCCGCAGTGGGTGTTGCGCACCTTCTATGCGCGCTTCGATCCACACGTGACTTGGTTCGATGATTTGCGGCCGGCCTTTGGCGAGCGCTCGTTTTTCTTTCAGTCGGAGCCTGTTGCGGTACCCGAGTTGATACCGGTCCTGCTGGAAACGGCGTAGGAAGATTCATCAGGAGATAAGGATATGAGCGGTATTCCGTTTGATCAGCGAGAAGGTTACATCTGGCTCGACGGCGAGTTCGTCGAGTGGTCCCAGGCGCGGCTGCATGTACTGACCCACGGCTTGCATTACGCAAGCACCGTGTATGAAGGAGAGCGGGTCTACAACGGCAAGATTTTCAAACTGCGTGAACACAGCGAACGGTTGTATCGCTCGGCGCAGTTGATGGATTTTGTCATTCCCTACGAATTGGCCGAACTGGAAGCGGCCAGCTATGAACTGCTGCAGCGCAACAGCGTAGTCGACGGTTATCTGCGGCCGGTGGCCTGGCGCGGCAGTGAGATGATTTCCACATCGGCCCGTTTCAACCGCGTGCATGTGGCGATCGCCTGCTGGCAATGGCCGAGTTATTTCGACCCGGCCGGGCACATGGGCGGCATCCGCTTGAAGACCGCCGAGTGGCGTCGGCCGCCACCGAGCTGCAGTCCCTTCGAAGCCAAGGCGTCCGGGCATTACCAGATCGCCACGTTGAGCAAGCACGACGCTGAGAACAATGGCTATCACGATGCCTTGATGCTCGACTGGCGCGGCAACGTCGCCGAAGCCACCAGCGCCAATGTGTTCTTCGTCAAAGGTAGGACATTGCACACCCCGGTGCCGGATTGCTTCCTCGATGGCATCACCCGCCAGACCGTCATCGAACTGGCCAAGGCGCTGGATTACCAGGTGATAGAACGCACCATTCTTCCTACGGAGCTTGGCGATTTCGACGAGTGTTTTCTTACCGGTACGGCTGCGCAAATCACACCCGTGCAGAGCATCGATGAGCAGCGCTATCGACCGGGCAGGGCCTGCAGCGAATTCATTGCCGCCTACACCTCCACCGTCAACGCCTGATAAACAACCAGGAACTTCACCATGTCAGATCAAGGGATTGTTGCGTCTAAACCTTACGTTGCACTGGGCCACCGCCATGAGGAGTTGTCGGCGCGCGGGTGGACGGTGCTGACGCCCGACGAATTCGCCGACGATGTGCTCTGCACGTTGCATGAATTCGGCCCGGTCATTCCGCAATTCAATGGCCAGACCGCCTTCGCCATCACCCGTAAACCGGGATACGAAGACTTGCCGTATTCCCAGAGCATGAACGGTATCGGTCCGCACACCGAAGCACCGGTCTATGGACCGCCGCCGCGCTACCTGGCATTGCATTGTCATCAACAGGCCACGTGTGGTGGCGGGCATACCGGGTTGGTGGATGGCTATGAGTTCCTGGCCTTTCTCGAACGCACCGAGCCCGAACTGCGCGAGTGGATCGACGACACCCCCGTGGAGTTCGTCGCCACCACCAAACCCGGCGAAGCCGCGCAACGCCGGGTCAAGGAATACATCCTGACGCCTACCGAGGACGGGGATATTTTCCGCTTCAGCTACAACCAGTTTCACTACGGCGACGTGAACCCTTCCAAGGAAGATCTACTGCATTCGCAGGTCGCCAACAGCGCCTCGCCACTGGCCAGATTTGCCGTGCTGGGCGAAGCGTATTTCGTGCAGTACAACACCCCGGTGCTGATTCCCGACGGCTGCATGCTGATTTGGGACAACTGGCGAATGATCCACGCCCGCAGTCGATACACTGACCCTGCGCGAAACCTGACCCGCTACTGGCTGGCCTGATTCATCCGTCGCCCACTATTCCATCGGCGTACCCCTTGGCGGGTACGCGTCCTACAGGTATCGCGTCATGCAAACAGCAATCGAGATCGCCAAGGTCGATCATCAACTGGTCGTGCGGCTCAATCAGGCCTGGACCAAAAGAGCCACGGTATGTGCACCGGACATGGCCGAGGCCAGTGAAGCATTCGATCCGACGCGCCCGGATTATCCGGAGTGCATGGTGCCGTTTTTCCATCACCCGAAATTCCAGACCCTGAGCGATGAACTCAAGAGCACCGTGGTCACCTGGGGCTGGATCGGCTACAACTTGCGCACGGTGACCGCCGAGGAACATGTGGTCAACCCGGCGCTGAGTGTCATCGCCAATCAGTACCTGGGCAAGAACGACTGGCATTTTCGCGAAGCGATGCAGCAGACCCTGATCGACGAGCATTACCACACGCTCATGCACCTGCGTGCTATCGAACGGACCAAGCAAGAGCGAGCTCTCGATCAGGACCTGGACTTGCCGCCGTCGGTGACCTACCTGCGCCTGCTCGCCCTGCGCGAAGAACTGCCCGAGCAATGGCAACGTGACCTGGCAGCGATCACCTTTGCGGTGGTGGCCGAGATCAGCGTCAACGCCTATCTGGATCTGCTGGCCGACGATCAGAGCATTCAGCCGCAAAATCGGCGTGTGGCCGAACTGCATAACCGCGACGAGTATGCCCACAGCAAGATTCTCGCTGAGGTGGCGAAGGTCATGTACGCGAACATGCAGCCGACTCAGCGGACGTTTTTCGCACGGACCTTGTCGGTGGCGCTGAGTGCCTTTGTCGCTCAGGACTACTCAATGTGGGAGGCGATTCTGACGCAGCTCGGGGTCGAGGATGCCGCGCTGATCATCGCCGACACCCGGGAGAGCAACAAGAACGCGACGATCATGCGTGACTACAGCGGCTTGCATCGTCTGGCCCGGGATCTGGGCATCAGCGACCAGATCGATTTCGACTTCCGTCCGACCCTCAAAGCCACCACAGCGGCCTGAATCAGGAGGTGAATATGTCCATTCCTGTGTACGAAGTGTTCGCCATCCGTGTCGGCGCCAATGCCCAGCGCACCGCCCGGGAGAATTTTCTCTATGACGCCTGCTGCGGCGATCCCGATGCATCCATGCCGCTGGACTACTACTTCTGGGTCATCCGTAACGAACAGCAAGTGATCGTGGTCGACACCTGTTTTCAACCGGCCACGGCGGATCGGCGCAACCGTCAGATGTATCGCCTGCCGGAAGAATCCCTACGCCAACTGGACATCGATCCGGCCCAGGTCGATAACCTGATTCTCACCCATTTGCACTGGGATCACGCCGGCAATCTCGGGCTGTTTCCGCAGGCGACGGTGCATTTGCAGGAAGCGGAGTTGCGCTTCTGTACCGGACCGAAAATGGCCCATCGTACGGTGAATAAAACCTACGAGGTCGACGATGTGATGTCGGCGCTGCCGCCGCTGTTCGAGGGGCGGATGCGCTTGCATAACGGCACTGTCGAGGTGATGCCCGGAGTGACCTTGCACCCGGTAGGCGGGCATACACCGGGTAGCCAAGTGGTACGGGTGAATACTGCGCGGGGGTGGATTGTGCTGGCTTCGGATGCTGCGCATTTGTGGGCGAACATCCGTCAGCGCAGTCCGTTTCCAATTCTCGATGATCTGGCGAAAACCCTTGAGGCGTTCATTGAAATCGACCGCTTGGCCGACAGCGAAGACCACGTCATTCCCGGCCACGACCCTCTGATCGCCGAACGTTTCCCGCACTGGAATGGCGATCCGCACATCATGTGCCTGCACGAAAACCCGGCTTGACGACTCACCCCAGCGGGAGCGGTCGTACACCGATTTTGTGTTCACTCACAATTCCCTGTGGGAGCGAGCCTGCTCGCGAAAGCGGCCGTCCAGTCGATAAAGCTGTCGCCTGACACTCCGCCTTCGCGAGCAGGCTCGCTCCCACAGGAATTGCGGCCATGCACGAAAATTGCGCCCAACACAAAACCCTGTAGGAGCGAGGCTTG
>DQGF01000292.1:11548-12385 GCA_003525045.1 Pseudomonas sp.
AGGCTCGCTCCCACAGGAATTGCTTAGTCCTGGTTTTTGAGTAGTTGGCCGAGCGTCGCCAGCGCTTCATCGATCCGTGGTGAATACGGCGCGCCGCAGCCAATGCGCACAAAGTGGTCAAAACGCTTGGTGTTGGAAAAGATATCCCCAGGCGAAATCTGAATGCCCACCTTCAACGCTTCATGGAAGAATGCCATGGACGAATAGTGGCGAGGCAGCTCCACCCACAACAGCGTGCCGCCCTGAGGGCTGGTGACGCAGGTGCCCGGGGGAAAGTAACGGGTGATCGCTGCGCTCATCTGCTGGCGTTGTTGTGTGAGAATTTTCCTCAAACGGCGCAGGTAACGTTCGTAGGACGGGGTTTTCATGAACGCACTGACCGCCAGTTGCGACAAGGCTTCGCAACCGCGGGACTGGGTGTGCTTGAGCATTTCCACGCGCTCGTGCCATTTCCCCGCACTGATCCAGCCCAGGCGCATGCCCGGTGCCAGGGTTTTGTTCAGCGACGCGCAATAGATCACGTTGTCGGTACGGTCCCAGTGTTTGAGCGTGGACAACGGCTGCTCGGTATCCACCAGGTCGCCATAGGTGTCGTCTTCGATCAGCACCGTATTGTGCTCTGCACACACTTGCACCAGCCGCGCCTTATTGGCGTCCGGCATGATGCTGCCCAGCGGATTTTGCAGGTTGGGAATAACGATCAGCGCCTGAATTTTTTCGGGGCCTTGCAACAGTTGGTCGAGGGCCAACAGATTGATCCCCGCGTGCGCCGTCGCCGGGACTTCCAACACCCGCAGGTTCAGGCTTTCAAGAATCTGCAGCAGGCCGTAGAAGGTT
>DQGF01000292.1:12674-13783 GCA_003525045.1 Pseudomonas sp.
CTGCAGCAGGCCGTAGAAGGTTGGCGACTCCACGGCCACGGTGTCACCGGGCTGGGTGACCGCGCGCAAAGCCAGGTTGATCGCTTCGGTCGCGCCATTGGTGATCACGATCCGCTCCGAGCTCAGGTTCGCTTTGGCGGCCAGCGCCCGTCGGGCCAGGATATTACGCAATGCGCTGTTACCGCAGGTCGAACCTGCCGCGCCGAGCAAATGCTGATCCTGACGCAGCGCCTTGATCATATGGTCTTGCAAAATCTTAAGCGGATAGAGTTCCGGCGCGCAGTAGGCGCTGGCGAAATTGACCTTGATCGACGCCCTCTGACTGGCCTTGAGTACCCACGACACCTGTTCGTGAATGCCGACATAGAGGCCGGTGTCGAGGGGCGGGGGAGGAGGGATGGCGCCTGGTTTGGGCCAGGTGTCAGGCTGGCGAATGTAGTTGCCGGAGCGCGGACGGGCTTCCAGCACGCCGTAGTCCTCGAGTTCCCGGCACACCTGCACGGCGGTCGACAGGCTGACGGCGTGTTTTTCCATCATCAGCCGAATGGAAGGGAACCGTTCCCCGGTTTTCAAGGTGCCGCTGCGAATCGCATCGAGGTAGTGGTTGGCTAACTGACGGTACAAGGGGAGCGTGTGCATGATGACCTCAGCAATCGCACCACTGAAGTCTTGGGCTGGAAAGTGAGTTGACGCTCCCCGGAGGCGGACCCGTGGTGTTCAAGGGTTAAGGGAAACGTTTTTCTGTTGTCGATACTGAGAGAGTAATCGTGGTTCTGCTGGAATCGCGGGCAATAAAAAGCCCCGCTCTAGGGCGGGGCTCTTGGGTCAGTGGCGCCTGATGCGCCACTGGCAGGTGTCGTTACTGGGCGGCGATGCTGTAGCCATCGAACGCGGTTTGCTGCTGAAGCGCGGTGATGATGTTTTTACGGCTGACTGCTTGCTCGGTCCCCGCGTTGTCCAGGAACGTCTCGCTTTCCAGCTCCGCTTCATCGCCTTCGCCAACGAAGGTCAGGCCCAGGAACTCCAGGGCTTTACGGTCGACGCTCAGCCGCGAACGCGGGGTCCGCAGCGGCAGTGTGACGCTCATACCGTCTTTGCTGATGGTGAAC
>DQGF01000228.1:0-4290 GCA_003525045.1 Pseudomonas sp.
CGTCGTTTCGGCGCACAGTTCTACGTGCCGAACTCGCCGTGCTGGGGCCTGGACAACCGCACCGTGGCGATCCGCGTTCCAACCGGTTCCTCCGATGCCGTGCGCATCGAGCATCGTGTAGCCGGCGCCGACGCCAACCCGTATCTGTTGATGGCTTCGGTTTTGGCAGGCGTGCATCACGGTCTGACCAACAAGATCGAACCGGGCGCACCGGTGGAAGGCAACAGCTACGAACAGAACGAGCAAAGCCTGCCGAACAACCTGCGCGATGCACTGCGCGAGCTGGACGACAGCGAAGTCATGGCCAAGTACATCGATCCGAAATACATCGATATCTTCGTGGCCTGTAAAGAGAGTGAACTGGAGGAGTTCGAACACTCGATCTCCGACCTTGAGTACAACTGGTACCTGCATACCGTTTAAGCGATTGCAGTAAAAAAAAAACGCCGCCGACTGATAAAGCCGACGGCGTTTTTTTATGGCCGCCTGCGGCGGTTCGCGGGCAAGCCTCGCTCCTACAGGGAGCACGTCGAACGATGGATTTGTGTTCGGCGCATCTCCTGTAGGAGCGAGGCTTGCCCGCGAAGGCGGCCGACAAGACAACATCAAACCCTGCTCGTACAATGCCCGCTGCCCCCGCAGGAGACTTCAATGACCCGACTCGCCACTCCACGCAAACCCCGCGCCCGCAGCCAGGCCCGGATCGATTCGATACTCGATGCCGCCCGTACGCTGCTGGCTGCCGAGGGCGTGGCCAGCCTGTCGATCTACAGCGTCGCCGAACGCGCGGAAATTCCGCCCTCCTCCGTCTACCACTTCTTCGCCAGCGTCCCGGCCCTGCTCGAAGCCTTGACCGCCGACGTCCATGCCGCCTTTCGTGCCTGCCTGCAAGCGCCGATCAACCACGAAGCCCTCAATGGCTGGCGTGACCTGTCGCGACTCGTGGAACAACGCATGCTCGCGATCTACAGCGAAGACGCCGCGGCCCGCCAGCTGATCCTCGCCCAGCACGGCCTGACCGAAGTCACCCAGGCCGACCGCCAACACGACATCGAACTCGGCGACCTGATGCACAAGCTCTTCGACCACCATTTTGAACTGCCAAGGCTGCCAAACGACGTCGACGTATTTGCGCTGGCCATGGAGTTGGGCGATCGGGTTTATGCGCGCTCGGTGCAGCAGCATGGGCAGATTACCCCGCGCATGGCCGAGGAAGGGATGCGGGTGTTTGATGCGTATCTGGGCCTGTATCTACCGCCGCATTTGCCCAAGCGAGCTAACCCGGCCTGATTTCTTGGCTGGCTTCACTGGCCCCTTCGCGAGCAGGCTCGCTCCCACATTTGATTTTCAGCGAGCATGGCATTTGTGTACGACACAATTCCCTGTGGGAGTGAGCCTGCTCGCGAAGGCCACACCGCCAACTTAACTGATTCACGCGCACAAAAAACCCCGAAGGGTTCAATCCCTCCAGGGTTGTGCGCAATGCACGCGCTTACAACTTGGCGATCGACACCTCGGTGGATTTCACAAACGCGATCACTTCGCTGCCGACCACCAACTCCAGCTCTTTCACGGAGCGTGTGGTAATCACCGAAGTCACGATGCCGGAAGCGGTCTGCACGTCGATTTCCGAAAGGACATCACCGAGTACGATTTCCTTGATCGAGCCCTTGAACTGGTTGCGAACGTTGATGGCTTTGATAGTCATATGATTTCTCCTGAGGTCGAAATGAGCTGCAAGTGGCAAGCTACAAGCTGCAAGTAAAAGCGCTCTGCTTCTTCTTGCAGCTTGAAGCTTGCAACTTGCCGCTGCTCTTATTGCGCCCAGCGCAATTGCGTGGGTAATGGTGAAACAGGTTCCGGTTCCGGTGGCTGGCCGGGCAGCGACAGCACGCGGTTGAGCACTTCGGTTTCCAGTGCCGCCAGCCGATGCGAACCGCGGACCCGAGGTCGTGGCAGGTCCACGTGCAAGTCGAGGCCGACTTCACCGTCTTCGATCAGGATGACCCGATCGGCAATTGCCACCGCTTCACTGACGTCGTGGGTCACCAGCAACACGGTAAAGCCGTGCTTCTGCCAGAGCCGTTCGATCAGTTGCTGCATTTCGATGCGGGTCAGGGCATCCAGGGCGCCCAAGGGCTCATCCAGCAACAGCAAGCGCGGCTGGTGGATCAGCGCGCGGGCCAAGGCCACACGTTGCTTCTGCCCGCCGGACAAGGCCGCTGGCCACTCGTTGGCGCGATCCGCCAGGCCTACCGCTTCCAACGCTTCCAGGGCTTGCGGCCGCCAGTTGCCCTTGAGCCCGAGACCAACGTTGTCGATCACCTTTTTCCATGGCAGCAAACGCGCTTCCTGAAACATCAATCGGGTGTCTTCCCGCGCCTCGCTCAGCGCTGCGGAACCCGCCAGCAGTTCGCCACCCGTGGGCTTGTCGAGACCGGCAAGCAAGCGCAGCAGGGTACTTTTGCCACAGCCACTGCGGCCGACTACCGCGACGAATTGACCGGCCGGAATGTGCAGATCGATCTCGCGCAACACTTGCCGCGAACCAAAGGTCTTTTGCAGCTTGCGCACCGCCAGCGGAATACCGCGCAGCAGGCGTGGAGGTTGTTGAGCGGTCATGCGGCACCTCCCTTGGATACCTGATAGGCCGGATGCCAGCGCAACCACACACGTTCAAGCCCACGGGCCGCGAGGTCGGCGAGTTTGCCGAGCACCGCGTACAGCAGAATCGCCAGCACCACCACGTCGGTCTGCAAGAACTCCCGGGCATTCATCGCCAGGTAGCCGATGCCGGAGCTCGCGGAAATGGTTTCCGCCACGATCAGCGTCAGCCACATGAAACCCAGGGCGAACCGCACGCCCACCAGAATCGAAGGCAGCGCCCCCGGCAGGATCACCTGACGGAACAGGCTGAAACCGGACAAGCCGTAACTGCGGGACATTTCCACCAGCGCCGGATCGACGTTGCGGATGCCGTGGTAAGTGTTGAGGTAGATCGGAAACAGCGTGCCCAGTGCGACCAGGAAAATCTTCGCCGACTCGTCGATGCCGAACCACAGGATCACCAGCGGAATCAACGCCAGGTGCGGTACGTTGCGGATCATCTGCACCGAGCCGTCGAGCAGGCGTTCACCCCATTTCGACCAGCCGGTGATGAAGCCCAGGGTCAGGCCAATGCCGCCGCCGATGGCGAAGCCCAGTGCCGCACGCCAGCCGCTGATGGCCAGGTGAGTCCAGATTTCACCGCTGCTGACCAGGCTCACGCCGGCTTCGATGACGGCGATGGGTGCCGGCAGAATTCGCGTCGACAACCAGCCCGCCGACACCGACAACTGCCATACCGCCAGCAGCAATACCGGCAACGCCAAGGGCGCGAGGCTATGGATAATTTTCTTCATGGTGCGCCTCAGCTCTGGGACGCAGCTTTGGGAAGAATGTCGTTGGCGACCATCTCACCGAACGGGCTGACGTAACCGGCGCTTTTCGGCAATTCCGGACGTTCGATGTCCAGGTGCGGGAACAGCAATTCCGCCACTCGGTAGGACTCTTCCAGGTGGGGATAACCGGAGAAGATGAAGGTGTCGATGCCCAGGTCGGCGTATTCCTTTACACGGGCGGCTACGGTCGGGCCGTCGCCCACCAGCGCGGTACCTGCACCGCCGCGCACCAGGCCGACGCCGGCCCACAGGTTGGGGCTGACTTCCAGGTTATCGCGGTTGCCGCCATGCAGCGCCGCCATGCGTTGCTGGCCGACGGAATCGAAGCGCGCCAGAGAAGCCTGGGCACGGGCAATGGTTTCGTCGTCCAGGTGCGAGATCAATCGATCAGCCGCTTGCCACGCCTCGGCATTGGTTTCGCGGACGATCACATGCAGGCGAATGCCGAAGCGCACGGTACGCCCGAGCTTCGCGGCTTTGGCGCGTACTTGTTCGATCTTCTCGGCAACCGCCGCAGGCGGTTCGCCCCAGGTCAGGACCATTTCGACCTGCTCCGCTGCGAGATCCTGCGCTGCCTCCGATGACCCACCGAAGTACAGCGGCGGACGCGGTTGCTGGATTGGCGGATAGAGCAACTTGGCGCCCTTCACGCTGATGTGCTGACCGTCGTAATCGACGGTTTCACCTTCCAGAACGCGGCGCCAGATGCGGGTGAATTCCACCGAAGCCTGATAGCGCTCTTCGTGGGTCAGGAACAAACCGTCACCGGCCAACTCTTCCGGATCGCCCCCGGTTACCAAATTGAACAGCGCACGGCCGCCGGACAGGCGATCCAGGGTGGCCGCCTGAC
>DQGF01000228.1:4592-9155 GCA_003525045.1 Pseudomonas sp.
CTGCCCCTGACGCGCCGCGACCGTCGGGGAAATGATCCCGGGGCGCAGGGCGACGAGAAATTTCAAACGCTGGGTCACCGGGATCAGCGATGCAGCCACCAGCCACGAGTCTTCGCAGGAGCGACCGGTAGGGATCAGCACCCCGCCGAATCCCAGGCGATCCGCCGCTTGCGCGACTTGTTGCAGGTAACCGTGGTCGACGGCGCGAGCGCCTTCGGCGGTGCCAAGGTAATGGCCGTCGCCGTGGGTAGGCAGGAACCAGAAAATATTGAGGCTCATGGAGTGGTCTCCTTAGGGAATCGAATTACTGCGCTTTGGCAACGGTCGCCGGTGGCGTCCAGATCACGTCTTTGATGCTGAGCGGCTTCGGAATCAGCTTGAGCTGATAGAAGCTGTCGGCGATTTTCTGTTGGGCGGCGACCACTTCCGGGGTCAGGAACAGCGCGCCGTAGCCTTGGCGTTTCACCGAGGTCAGGGTGATGTCCGCCGGCAGGCCGAGCAGTGGCGAGACTTGTTTGGTCACGTCCTCGGGATTGGCCTTGGACCATTCACCGACCGCGCGCACTTCTTCCACGAGGGCCTTGATCACCTCAGGATTTTTCTGTGCGTACGGCTTGGTCGCCAGGTAGAACTGATGGTTGTCGACGATGCCTTGGCCATCACGCAGGGTGCGTGCTTGCAGTTGCTGTTCGGCGGCCGCCTGGTACGGGTCCCAGATCACCCAGGCATCGACGCTGCCACGCTCAAACGCGGCGCGGGCATCGGCCGGTGGCAGGAACACGGTCTGGATATCGGTGTATTTGAGGCCGGCGTCTTCCAGCGCACGGACCAGCAGGTAGTGCACGTTGGAGCCTTTGTTGAGCACGACTTTCTTGCCCTTGAGCTCCTGCACCGATTTGATCGGCGAGTCCTTGGGCACCAGGATCGCTTCGCTGTGAGGCGCTGGCGGTTCGTAGGCGACGTAGAGCAAATCGGCGCCGGCCGCCTGGGCAAATACCGGCGGCGTTTCGCCGGTGACACCGAAGTCGATGGAGCCGACGTTCAGGCCTTCGAGCAACTGCGGGCCGCCGGGGAATTCAGTCCATTGCACGTCCACGCCTTGGGCGGCGAGGCGTTTTTCCAGAGTGCCTTTGGCTTTGAGCAGCACCAGGGTGCCGTATTTCTGATAGCCGATCCGTAAAGTCTCGGCCTGAGCTTGAGTAATGACGCCGAAGGACACAGCCGCAGCAAACAGAGCGACCAGACCACGACGCAAAATGACAGTGCGCATAGCGCTCTCCTTTTTGCAGTTGGGTTTTGGCTGCACCTGCTTGCCCGTTAGCGGGCCAGTAAGGTGAGTACTTCAAATTCGGGTGTGACTTAAGTGCTGGCTTAAATGCTCCAGCGAGCACTCAACAAACGTTCATTCAACAGGTTCGGGTCAATCGGCTTTGGCCGTCGGGCCATAGCGCTGAAAAACAGTTCCAGCGATTCACTCAATCGTTGTTCCAGCTCGGGCGCCAATTGCGCCTGGGCGCTGCCTTCGCCATAAGCGATCTGGCTGTCCACGGCGAAGATCCCGTGGAGCATTTCCTGGGCCTTCAATGCCGACAGCACCGGCTTGAGCGCGTAATCCACCGCCAGCATGTGGGCGATACTGCCGCCGGTTGCCATTGGCAAAACCACCTTATGGGCCAGCGCGCGCTCGGGCAGCAGATCCAGCACGGTTTTCAATGCGCCGGAGAACGACGCTTTGTAGACCGGAGTAGCGATCAGCAGCCCATCGGCGTTTTCAATCTGTTGCAGCAGGTCGATTACCTTCGGGCTGTCGAAGCGTGCGTGCAGCAAGTCTTCGGCCGGGAAGTCCCGTACCTGATAACTCACCACTTCCACACCTTGCTCCTGCAACCAACGTTGAGAGCGTTCCAGCAGCACCCCGGAACGGGAGCGTTGGCTGGGACTGCCACCGAGTGAGACGACCAGCATTCAGACGATTCCTTGGACGGTGTTGGCGATTCGCGGTTTGCGGTGTCGCTTTGATGGAGAGACCTTAACAGGTGATTTATATATCCATAAATCATATTTATTCATGTGCTTATTCATTATAGATATATTAAAGGTCGATAGCCCGGGCAAAAAAAAGGCCGTCGCAACGGCCTGAAATCCCCTGTGTAGAGTATGCAACAGTCCATGTAGGAGCGAGGCTTGCCCGCGAAGGGCACGACTCGGTATCCAGGGTGTCCCGGAGGACGCCTTCGCGGGCAAGCCTCGCTCCTACAGGATTGGTAGCTTAACGATTAGGTTGCGGCGTCAGGCGCAGGTATGGCTTCACCGCGCGATAACCCTGAGGAAAGCGTTTCTTTATTTCGTCCTCGTCCTTGAGCGACGGCACGATTACCACTTCATCACCATCCTGCCAGTTGGCCGGGGTAGCCACCTTGTAGTTATCCGTGAGTTGCAGTGAATCGATTACCCGCAGGATTTCATGGAAGTTGCGGCCAGTGCTCGCCGGATAGGTGATGGTCAGCCGCACCTTTTTGTTCGGGTCGATCACGAACAATGAACGCACGGTCAAGGTGTCATTGGCATTGGGGTGGATCAGGTCGTAGAGGTCGGAGACTTTGCGATCGGCGTCGGCCAGGATCGGGAAGTTGACGACCGTATTCTGGGTTTCGTTGATGTCTTCGATCCACTTGTGGTGAGAGTCCACCGGGTCTACGGACAAAGCGATGGCCTTGACCCCACGCTGGGCGAATTCGTCTTTCAACTTGGCGGTGAAGCCGAGTTCGGTCGTGCACACCGGAGTGAAGTCCGCAGGATGGGAAAACAGCACGCCCCAGCTATCACCCAGCCATTCGTGGAAACAGAGGGTGCCGACGCTGGAATCCTGTTCAAAATCGGGGGCGATATCGCCAAGTCTGAGGCTCATTTGCTGCTCCTGATGAGTGCTGGTTGAGCTCAACTGTGCCTGCATTTTTTATCTATTAAAAAGAATAAATATCGCTTTGTTTAGACCATAAAAGAATATTAAAGATCTGTTCACTGGACTTGGCCCAACCTCAGGATGAAGATCGGTGCCAAGGTTCGAGAAGGCCTGGAGTCCCTGCAGAAAAGAGGGATTTTGAGGAAGGTTTACGGGGTAAGCCTGACTTGAAAACGCAAAAGCCCCGCCCGGCGTGATGTCGGGCGGGGCTTTTTTACATCGGTTACGCGAGTGCTATTACAACAGCGGGATCGAGTAGCTGAGGATCAGGCGGTTTTCGTCCTGGTCGCGAACGCCCGGGATGTTGGTGCGCCATGTAGCGTTTTTCCACATGAAGCCAACGTTTTTCAACGGACCTTCAGGTACGACGTAACCAACGGTCAGGTCGCGTTCCCACTCGGAACGGTTGGAGTTGTTTTGAACGCCACCGGCGTTAACGGTATCGATGTCGTCGCCACGCAAGTAAACCAAACCAGCGGTCAAGCCTGGCACACCGACCTTCGCGAAATCGTAGGAGTAGCGAGCCTGCCACGTGCGTTCACCGGCACGGCCAAACTTCTGGATCTGCATGTCAGTGATGGTGTAGTTCGACGAACCGTCGCCCTGGTTCAGCCAAGGGAAGTCGCTGCTACCGTTGCTGACCTGATAACCGCCACCGAAGGTGTGACCGGCTACGGTGTACAAGAACAGGCCGCTGTACAGATTGTTGTCGACCTTACCCTTACCGCTAGGCATACCGGTGTAGTTGCCGTTGCTGTAGTAGGCCGGGGTATTACTGTTGGCACCGTCATCGGAGCTGTTGAAGTAGCGCAAGTCAGACTTCAACACGCCCGGGCCGATTGCCCAGTTATGAACCAGACCCAGGAAGTGCTGCTTGTAGAAGTCTTCCAGGTTGCCGTAGTAGTACTGGGCAGTCAGGTCTTTGGTGATTTTGTAGTCACCGCCGCCGTAGATGAACTTGTTGCTGTTGGCGATACGCGGATTGGCGCCACCGATACTCAGCTGTTCGTTACTGCTGGAATTACGGCCCTTGACGTGCTCGATCTGGCCCCCGATCAGGGTCAGGTCCTTGATCTCGCCGGAGGTGATCTGGCCACCGCGCCAGGTTTGCGGCAACAGGCGACCGTCGTTTGTCACGATAACCGGCAGTTTTGGTTGCAGAGTACCCAGCTTCAGTTCGGTCTGGGAAATCTTGGCTTTGGCAGTCAAACCCAGGCTGGAAAAGTTATCCACCGCTTCGCCGTTGGACTCGCTTGGGAAAACGGTGCCACCGTAGGCCGCACCATTGGCTGCACCGTTAGTGCCGCCGCCCGAATCCAGGCGCACGCCCAACAGGCCGATGGCGTCGACACCGAAGCCTACGGTGCCTTGGGTGTAACCGGAGATGAAACGCAGATCGAAGCCTTGGCCCCATTCTTCGTTTTTGTTGGCACCAGGGCCGTTACGGTTATCCGTGTTGATGTAGAAGTTACGCAGCCCCAATGTTGCCTTACTGTCTTCGATAAAACCGGCGGCGCCTGCCTGCTGCGCCAAAATCCCTACGGCCACAGCCAGGGCCAAGGTGGACTTGTTCATGTTTCGCTCCTCTCGTTTCTAATTTT
>DQGF01000228.1:9465-9715 GCA_003525045.1 Pseudomonas sp.
CGCTCCTCTCGTTTCTAATTTTTTATGTTCCTGGTCCTGGGTCGAGTGCCCCGGATCCTGGGATGCGCAATCAGCGCCAAACCGTGGTCTGACCACTGCGAATTGGGCCCGCATGATAAACCCAAAAAGATTTATTTCATTCTTTTTCATACCATTTAGGAATATACATCCGCAGTATTCCGCGACGCCGGGATACCAGGTATCGGCTCATAAACCAATGGCTTAACCAACGAAGTCGAGGGCGGTCTTG
>DQGF01000235.1:0-122 GCA_003525045.1 Pseudomonas sp.
AGGCATTCGAAGTAGGCCATTTCTGGCGCGTAGCCAGCTTCAACCAGGGTTTCGAAACCGGCTTTAACCAGCTCAACGGTACCGCCGCACAAAACGGCTTGTTCGCCGAACAGGTCGGTTTC
>DQGF01000235.1:414-684 GCA_003525045.1 Pseudomonas sp.
TGTTCGCCGAACAGGTCGGTTTCAGTCTCGTCCTTGAAGGTGGTTTCGATGATGCCGGTACGACCACCACCAACGCCAGCGGCGTAGGACAGTGCAACGTTTTTGGCGTTGCCGGAAGCATCCTGATAGATAGCGATCAGATCAGGAATACCGCCGCCTTTGACGAACTCGGAACGCACGGTGTGGCCCGGAGCTTTCGGCGCGATCATGATCACGTCGAGGTCAGCGCGCGGCACAACCTGGTTGTAGTGGATCGCGAAACCGTGGGAG
>DQGF01000235.1:990-2403 GCA_003525045.1 Pseudomonas sp.
CGCGAAACCGTGGGAGAAGGCCAGAGTGGCGCCTTTCTTGATGTTCGGCTCGATTTCGTCCTTGTACAGAGCGGACTGAAACTCGTCCGGGGTCAGGATCATGACCAGGTCGGCAGCCGCTACCGCGGAAGCAACGTCAGTCACTTTCAGGCCATGAGCTTCGGCTTTGGCAACAGTTGCCGAGCCTTTACGCAGACCAACAGTAACGTCAACGCCGGAGTCTTTCAGGTTGCACGCTTGAGCGTGGCCCTGGGAACCGTAACCAATGATGGCAACTTTCTTGCCCTGGATGATCGACAGGTCGCAGTCTTTTTCGTAATAAACTTTCATGAAATTCCCCTATATATCCAGGCCGTTCAGGCCATTCGCTAATTTGGTTTAGATGCTGAGTACTTTGTCGCCGCGGGCAATACCGGTTACGCCGCTGCGGACGGTTTCCAGAATCGAGGCGGTGCCAATGGACTGAATGAAGCTGTCGAGCTTGTCGCTGGTACCGGTCAGTTGAACGGTATACACGCTAGCGCTGACATCGACGATCTGCCCACGATAAATATCGGTGGTGCGCTTGATCTCGGCGCGCTGGGCGCCGGTGGCCTTGACCTTGACCAGCATCAGTTCGCGCTCGATGTGAGCACTTTCCGACAGGTCGACCAATTTGACCACTTCGATCAGCTTGTTCAGGTTCTTGGTGATCTGCTCGATGACTTCATCGTGGCCAACCGTGGTCAGCGTCAGACGCGACAGAGTCGGGTCTTCGGTTGGCGCCACGGTCAGGCTTTCGATGTTGTAGTTGCGCTGCGAGAACAGGCCGACTACACGAGACAGAGCACCGGGTTCGTTTTCCAGAAGCAAGGAAATAATGTGCCGCATGATTAAGTACGCTCCGTCTTGCTCAGCCACATATCGCGCATGGAGCCGTCTTTGATCTGCATCGGGTAGACGTGCTCGCTGGTGTCGACCGAAATATCGATCACCACCAGGCGATCCTTCATGGCGAACGCCTCTTCCATCTTCGACTTCAAATCCTTGGAGTCGGTGATGCGCACGCCGACGTGACCATAGGCCTCTGCCAGCTTGACGAAGTCAGGCAGCGATTCCATGTAGGAGTGCGAGTGACGGCTACCGTAACTCATGTCCTGCCACTGGCGAACCATACCCAGCACGCCGTTGTTCAGGATGACGATTTTTACCGGCAAGCCGTATTGCAGGCAGGTCGACAGTTCCTGGATGTTCATCTGGATGCTGCCCTCGCCCGTTACGCAGGCGACGTCGTCATCCGGAAAACTCAACTTGATGCCCATGGCCGCCGGAAAACCGAAGCCCATGGTGCCCAGACCACCGGAATTGATCCAGCGGTTCGGCTTGTTGAATTTGTAGTACTGCGCGGCGAACATCTGGTGCTGGCCCACGTCG
>DQGF01000235.1:2701-3009 GCA_003525045.1 Pseudomonas sp.
CATCTGGTGCTGGCCCACGTCGGAG
Source organism: Pseudomonas sp. (assembly GCA_003525045.1). Lineage (GTDB taxonomy): Bacteria > Pseudomonadota > Gammaproteobacteria > Pseudomonadales > Pseudomonadaceae > Aquipseudomonas. The sequence continues at coordinate 2,727 of DQGF01000235.1, forward strand.
GTCACAAAGGCATCGCCCTTGGTCACTTCGCACAGGGTCTCGATCACGGTCTGCGGCTTGATGATGCTGCCGTCGCCCTTGTCATAAGGGAACAGGCCGCGATCACCGCGCCATTCATCGACTTGCTTCCACCAACTGGCAACGGACTCCTTGTTCGGGGTCTCGCCGATTTCCTTCAGGATCGCGACCATTTCGGTCAGGACGCTCTCCACCGGACCGACGATAGGCACGTCGGCCTTGATGGTCTTGGAGATCGAAGCCGGGTCGATGTCGATGTGAATGA
>DQGF01000235.1:3299-3452 GCA_003525045.1 Pseudomonas sp.
TCGATGTCGATGTGAATGATCTTGGCATTCGGGCAGAACTTCGACGCACCATTGATCACGCGGTCGTCAAACCGCGCGCCGACTGCAAGGATCACATCGGCATGGTGCATCGCCAGGTTAGCGGTGTAGCTGCCGTGCATGCCGAGCATGCCG
>DQGF01000235.1:3743-4046 GCA_003525045.1 Pseudomonas sp.
GCCGTGCATGCCGAGCATGCCGATGAACTGCCGGTCGGTGCCAGGGTAGGCACCCAGGCCCATCAGGGTGTTGGTCACGGGCAGGTTGAGCATCTTCGCCAATTCGGTCAGCGGCGCGGAGCCACCACCGAGGATCACGCCGCCGCCTGCGTACATCACAGGACGCTTGGCCGCCAGGAGCATTTCGGCTGCCTTGCGGATTTGCCCGGAGTGACCGCGAACGGCCGGACTGTAGGAACGCAGCTTGGCTTTTTTCGGGAAGATGTATTCGAACTTCTCGGCCGGGTTGGTCATGTCTTTCGG
>DQGF01000235.1:4346-4522 GCA_003525045.1 Pseudomonas sp.
GCCGGGTTGGTCATGTCTTTCGGAATATCGACAACGACCGGACCAGGACGACCGGATTGCGCCAGGTAGAACGCTTTCTTCATGACTTCCGGGATTTCCGAGGCGTGCTTGATCATGAAGCTGTGCTTCACGATCGGCCGGGAGATACCGATCATGTCGGTTTCCTGGAACGCATC
>DQGF01000235.1:4822-5147 GCA_003525045.1 Pseudomonas sp.
ATGTCGGTTTCCTGGAACGCATCGGTGCCTACCATGGTGCTTGGCACCTGGCCGGAAATGATCACCATCGGAATGGAGTCCATGTAGGCCGTGGCAATACCGGTGATGGCGTTGGTTGCGCCCGGGCCTGAAGTCACCAGCACCACACCGGCTTTACCGGTGGCGCGGGCATAGCCGTCAGCCATATGGGTCGCAGCCTGCTCGTGACGAACCAGGATGTGAGTTACTTCCGGTTCTTTGAACAGGGCATCGTAGACATGAAGAAGAGCACCACCCGGGTACCCGTAGATGTACTTGACGCCTTCGTCACGCAAAAAGCGGACGA
>DQGF01000235.1:5469-5814 GCA_003525045.1 Pseudomonas sp.
CATCTCACCGCCAGATAAAAGCTCCACGTTGTTCACCTCTAAAACGCCAGAATACCGCCCACATGAACGAGGACGGGTCTTAATAGGTTTACTTCTCGGCAGAGCATGAGCGACGGTGGTCGCCGACTACGTCAGCACTGACTGAGCAAGTATTGGGATCGACCCAAGTGTTGCGGGCCTTTCCCACCCAGCGCGAGGTAACGCGTTGCGGGTGTAACAGGTCGGCGCGGATGTGCGCCTCATGATCTACCGAGTGGGTCTGCTTCTGGCAGTCCCTCTACAGCGGACTTTGGATTCTTCTGTTTCGTCCCCTGCAAGTCAAGTCGTCTATGTGCTTTATTGAAC
>DQGF01000076.1 GCA_003525045.1 Pseudomonas sp.
AGGCACGTGGACAGCGAGCAAGGTTCCCAGGTCTTCGAGCTGCTGATTAAGGATAAGGGCGGCTTGTTGTCCGAACACATCCCCATCGGGCTCGTTACGCCGCCAGGTGATGCTGTCGAACTCGAATTGGCGCTGCATTCGGGTGCCCCAGGCTTCGCCGAAGGCTTCGATGGAATCAAACGACTCAATTGCCCCGGCCACGCTGTACAGCAGCACCTGTTTGTCGCGTACCAGCAGCAGGTCGGGTGTCAGCAGGCGCTCTTCCTTTGCGGCGCTGGTGAGCGTGGTTTCAATGAAATATACAAAGGTGGCAGGCGTTGACCCGGGCAATCGTTTGAGTCGTTCCGGCGAACTGGCGACAAGCGACAGCATGTCCCGTTGTGTTTGGGTCAAGTCTGACCGCGACGCCGCAGCGGCAGTCATCTGACCCTTGAGAAACTCACCGAGCCATTGCCAGCGGCTGTTGCCCTGGGCGTCGGCCTCGCTCCAGTAGTCGGCCAGCGCCTGCTGAAAATAGAGGTGGATCGTCGATGGCAACGCGTCGATGATTTTGGCGATGACCTGCATATCGATGGTGTAGGGCGGTGCCGGTGTCCTCAGGCGGCTGGGTATATTTTGAGTCAGGAAGAACGGCAATTCCCGCCGCGGGCTTAGATCCAACAGTTGCGGGTTAAGTACATGTTCAATAGCGACATTACTCAACAGTTGGAATTCCCACCCTCCGGAGGGGGGGGGCTGGCCAGTTTGACGGCGCGCAGGTCCATTTCCAGGGTTGGATAGTGTTCCAGAATCCGATTGCGCAGTGCATTGAAAACCACTGAAAACAGCGCCGGGCGATTGGCGAAGCGTTTATGAATGGCCTGAGCGGGCAGTTGGCTCGGGAGCGTGGATATAGCAGGGGGGGTCGGGTCGGGCATGACGAAATCCTTTTTCCTGTTTGAACCCGGTGCCTTCGTGGCTGCCGAGATTGCGGACCGATGATCGGTCCGGCACAGGAAATCGTATTTCGTCTTCGCGAGTGCGGTATTGGGATACCACCAATATTACCGGCGAGGACGGTCGCCAGAGCAAGCACGGTCCTGAATCCGATAAGGATCAAACTGCAGGAGCAAGCTTGCCCCTACAGGGAAAGGGTGTGATCAGTGAGAGTGACGTGGCACTTCAGACCCGCGGCTGCCGCTCATGCGCGCATCGGAAATACGCACCATGTCGGTCACGCCCTGGGCCATCGGCCTGTTCTTCAGCGCCATGGCAATGCCGTGCTCCAGCAGCAAGCCACGCATCTGGTTACCCAAGGCCGTGTGCCGTCGCATGCATCCCTGCCGGACGCGGTGCAGCGCTTGCATCGCTAACGCCGACTCACTCTTGACCGGCACTGCTGCAATTTTTTGGTCTCGGCCTGCACGCAATATCGCCAGCACATCGTTGCGGTCATTCTTCGCTCCGCTGCGGTGCTCGGCCACACGCTGTGCAGGCAGTATCCACACTGGGTTGCCTTGTGCCTGTAATAGCCGTGCCCAGGCCTGCGCGCCCGGCCCGGTCTCCATCAGTACCGTCACATCCGCCGACAACTGGTGCAGGAACCGGAGGAAAGCTTCACGGGACTTGATCCGTTGCTCGTGGACCACTTGGCCAAGGGGATCTTCCCCCGCGACCTGAAACACATTCTTCGCAAGATCCACCGCTACTGTCGTGCACGCCGGAAGATCGGCTGGCGACAAGGATTTATTTATTGTCGTATGCTTGCTCATGGCCTCGCCCTCGCTGTCGTTGGCTTTCATAGAATGCCACCGTGGCGCATAGACGCCTCGGCTTGGGCGAGTCCATTCAATTACAGGAGCGAAAGCGGTGTAACAGCAAACATGGATGTTGGATGTTATGGCCTCTTCGCTGGCAAGCCAGCTCCTACAGGGGGCAGCATTACTGCCAGCCAAACCGGCGGGTATAGAACCCTTTCATCGCTTGGGTCAGCGCCATGTAGGCCAGCAGAATCACCGGCAAAAACACGAAGTACAGCGACGGCAATGCCTGCAATTTGAAGTAATGCGCCAGCGGCCCCATCGGCAGGAAAATCCCCACGACCATGATGAGCCCGGTCATCACCAGCAGCGGCATGGCTGCACGGCTTTGCAGGAACGGAATCTTCGGCGTGCGGATCATGTGCACGATCAGGGTCTGGGTCAGTAGCCCGACCACGAACCAGCCGGACTGGAACAGGGTCTGGTGATCCGGCGTGTTGGCGTCAAAGACGTACCACATCAAGGCAAAGGTGCTGATGTCGAAGATCGAACTGATCGGGCCGAAGAACAGCATGAAGCGCCCGACCTCGGCCGGCTGCCAGCGCTGGGGTTGCTTAAGCATTTCTTCATCGACGTTATCGAACGGGATGGCGATCTGCGAAATGTCGTAGAGCAGGTTTTGCACCAGCAAGTGCATCGGCAGCATCGGCAGGAACGGGATGAACGCGCTGGCTACCAGCACCGAGAACACGTTGCCGAAGTTCGAACTGGCGGTCATCTTGATGTACTTGAGCATGTTGGCGAAGGTCCGGCGCCCTTCCAGCACGCCCTCCTCCAGCACCATCAGGCTTTTTTCCAGGAGAATGATGTCCGCCGCTTCCTTGGCGATGTCCACGGCGCTGTCTACCGAAATTCCAATGTCGGCAGTGCGCAGGGCCGGTGCGTCATTGATGCCGTCGCCCATGAACCCCACCACATGACCATTGCCCTTGAGCAAGCGCACGATGCGCTCCTTGTGCGACGGGGTCAGCTTGGCGAAGACGTTGGTGGTCTCCACCGCCACCGCCAGTTCGGCATCCGTCATACGCTCGATGTCGTTACCCATCAGCAAGCCTTGCTGCTCCAGGCCGACTTCACGGCAGATCTTCGCGGTCACCAGTTCGTTGTCGCCGGTCAGCACTTTCACCGCCACACCGTGTGCCGCCAACGCCTTCAGCGCCGGTGCGGTGCTTTCTTTCGGTGGATCGAGAAAGGCCACATAACCGATCAGGGTCAGCGCCTGTTCATCCGCCAGGCCGTACGTGTCGCGCCCCTCGATCATCGGCCGCGCGGCAACGGCAACGACACGCAGGCCTTCGGCATTGAAGGTGGCGGTGACCTGCCGGATCCGCGCCAGCAGGTCATCGCTCAGCGCTTCATCGACAACACCGTGACGCACCCGAGTGCACACTGCCAACACTTCTTCCACCGCCCCCTTGCAGATCAGCAGGTGCGAGTGATCTCGCTCGGCGACCACCACCGACATGCGCCGACGGGTGAAATCGAACGGGATCTCGTCAACCTTGCGAAACGCCGTGCCGACTTTCAGCTCGCGGTGGATTTCGACGTGTTCGAGCACCGCCACATCCAGCAGGTTTTTCAGGCCGGTCTGGTAGTAGCTGTTGAGGTAGGCCATTTCCAGCACATCATCGGAATCGTTGCCCCAGACGTCGACGTTGCGCGCCAGGAAGATCTTGTCCTGGGTCAGGGTGCCGGTCTTGTCGGTGCACAGCACGTCCATGGCGCCGAAGTTCTGGATCGCGTCGAGGCGTTTGACGATGACTTTTTTGCGCGACAGAAACACCGCGCCCTTGGCCAGGGTCGAGGTAACGATCATCGGCAGCATTTCCGGGGTCAGGCCCACGGCAATCGACAGCGCGAACAGCAGCGCTTCGGTCCAGTCGCCCTTGGTGAAACCGTTGATGAACAGCACCAGCGGTGCCATGACGAACATGAAGCGGATCAGCAACCAGCTGACCTTGTTGACCCCGGTCTGGAACGAGGTTGGCGCGCGATCGGTGGCACCGACCCGCTGAGCCAGCGCGCCAAAATAGGTGCTGTTGCCAGTGGTGAGAATCACCGCCATGGCCGTGCCTGACACTACGTTGGTGCCCATGAACAGGATGTTGTCCAGGTCCAGCGGGTTACTGGAGTCGCTGCCCTGCTGACGGGGAAATTTTTCCACCGGCATCGATTCACCGGTCATCGCGGCCTGACTGACGAACAGGTCCTTGGCGCTGAGCACCCGACAGTCGGCGGGAATCATGTCGCCGGCCGACAGCACGATCAGGTCGCCCGGCACCAACTGCTTGATCGGCAGTTCGATGCGTAGTGCATCCCGACGCAACACGGTGGCGGTGTTGCTGACCATCGCTTTCAGGGCGTCGGCGGCCTGGTTGGATTTGGTTTCCTGCCACAAGCGCAGCAAGGTCGAGAGCACCACCATCGAGAAAATCACGATGGCGGCTTTCATGTCCTCGGTCAGCCAGGAGATGACCGCCAGCAAGGTCAGCAGCAGATTGAACGGATTTTTGTAGCAGTGCCACAAGTGGGTCCACCACGGCAGCGGTTGTTCGTGCTCGACTTCGTTGAGGCCGTATTGCGCGCGCAGTGCATCGGCTTCGAAGTCGCTCAGGCCATCGCTGTGGCTGCCGAACGTGTCCAGCAGATGGCCGGTGTCGCTGTTGGCGGCGCTCACCAGGGTTTGCGCCAGCGTCGGCGGCACCTCACGGCTGACCGTGGTGTCGGTGAAGTTTTCCAGCAGCGTCAGGCGACGGAAGTGTCGGGCGATGTGGCGGGTGCGCAGGAATCCGGCGAAGAATTCTTTGAGCAGGGTCAGGTTCATGGCAGTTCCCCCAGGGTCGGCCGGGAAACCGTCGAGCAGGCGTGTCGGTGCGCCGCGATGACGACAAAAAGTCGAACATCACGCACGGTTCAGCGTCGATGAGAGGACGTCGGGGCACGGACCAGGACTGGCCGCGATCGGGATGCCGCTGCTCGCTTTGCGGCGAGACAACGGCACAAAGGGTTGCGCGTTATCTTGCCGGGAAGGTGCCGGTTATCGAAACCGGCCGACTACTGTCACTCGAACAAGTACCCACTGTGGGTCTCCGCAATTGATGAAAACCCGCGAAGCTTACGCCCCGATTTTTGGAGAGTAAACGAAGGAAACGCGTGTGGTGGGGGGAATTGCGGGGTTCTTCAGGAAGGGTTCAGGATTCTGGATTTGTGGTGTTCTTCAGGGCCTCTTCGCGAGCAAGCCCGCTCCCACAGTTGATCTTCAGTGGACGCAAGATTTGTGTCCGACGCAGATCAAGTGTGGGAGCGGGCTTGCTCGC